>DAORUA010000477.1:0-2824 GCA_035432945.1 Vicinamibacteria bacterium
CATCGATTGCCTGACCCTGATCCTGCTCTTCCTGCTCGCCCTCAAGCTGACCGCGGCGCCCACCGTGGCCGTGATCGCGGCCCTCGCCTACGCGGTCTCGCCCACCCTGATCTCGGAGACCCGGGCTCTCTCGCCGCGCAGTTTCGGCGTCCTGCTTCATGCGGTCAGCCTCGTGCTCCTGCTTCGAGCCAGCATCGGCGTCCCGCACTGGACGTGGACAGCCGGCGCGCTCCTGTCCGGCGCGTTCGTCTACCTTTCCTCGGCCACCGCGAGCGCCTCCTACGTCTTCGTGGCCGGAGCGCTCACCCTGGTTCTCGGGGAGCCGCGCCACTTTCTGATCGCCCTCGCCGCCATGCCCATCGCCTGGGCCGTCTCTCTCGGACATCTCGGCCGCGTCTTCGAAAACTACGCGCACGCCGTGCGCTACTGGGTCCGCCACCGGAAGACGTTCGGGTCCCACCCCATCCTCGATTCGTCCCTCTACGGCGGACCGCGCGCCCGGTCGACCTCGAGGCCGCGCGAGCTCGGTTTCCTCGGCCAGGGCCTCGGCCCCCAGATGCTGCGCCTGCTGGGCGAGAACCCGTTTCTCCTGGTCCTTCCTCTCGCCGGAGCCGCGTCCTCGCCCGGCGGCTGGTCGGAGGCGCTCTTCGTCTGGGCGGCATCGATCTCGGCCTTCGCGGTGATCTCCACCGTGGTCTGGCCGCTCCGCGCCTTCGGGCCGGGGCGGAACTACATGAAGTCGGCGATCTTCCCGACCGCGTACATCCTGGCCGCGGCGATCGGATCGCCGAAGGGCCTGATGAGCGCGCCCGGCCTCGCCACCCTCGCCGCCCTTGGCGCGAGCATGGTCTCGGTCATCTTCTTCCTCGTCTACATGCGCGGCAAGAAGAACGAGCTCACCGCCCACGTGCCCCCGGGCCTGCGCGCGCTGGCCACGCGCCTCGCGTCGCTCCCGCCCGCCGGCGTGGTCTGCCTGCCCGGCGGATACAGCGACTACATCACCTACAAGACGGAACGGCCGGTGCTGTGGGGAGGCCACAGCGGGTCGCTCGACAAGTTCGAGCTGGTCTCGCCGGTCTGGCGAGAGCGGGTGGAGGACGCGGCGCGCCGCCACGGCGTCCGCTACCTGATCGTGGAGCGCGCGTGGGTGGATCCGGCGGTGCTGGCCCTCGACGCGGGCTGCGCCCGGATCGCTCAGGAAGACGGTTTCGATATGTTCGACCTTCAGGCCATGACCCCATGAAACGCCGGGACTTCCTCAAGCTCGCGGCCGTGCCGCCCCTGGCCCAGACCGCGACCCCAGAGGCCACGAACCGGGGGTTCGACTACATCGTGGTGGGCGCCGGTTCCGCGGGCTGCGTGCTCGCCCATCGGCTGTCCGCCAACCCCAAGGTCCGCGTCCTGCTCCTGGAGGCCGGCGTCTCGGGAGAGCGCGACCCGAATGTCACCACCCCGGGGCGCTGGGTATCCCTGATCGGATCCGCCTACGATTGGGGCTATCGCACCGAGCCCGAGTCCGGCCTGCAGGGCCGGGTGCTCCTCTGCCCGCGCGGCAAGGTCCACGGTGGTTCGAGCGCCATCAACGCCATGGCGCATATCCGGGGTCACCGAAAGAGCTTCGACCGCTGGCGCGACCTCGGCAACCCGGGCTGGGGGTACGACGACGTGCTCCCCCTCTTCAAGAGATCCGAGCGGAACGATGCGGGCGGCTCCGCCTACCGGGGCGGTGATGGTCTTCTCGCGGTTTCGCGCTGCGCGGATCCGCATGACGGTCACCGCGCGTTCCTGGCCGCGGCCGCGCAGAACGGCTTCAAAGCCCACGAGGCCTTCGATTTCAACGGCCCCTCGCCCAGCGGCACCGCGGGCTTCTATCAGAAGAACATCCTGAACGGCCAGAGGCACAGCGCGGCGGCGGCCTTCCTCGTGCCCGTCCTCGATCGGCCCAACCTGGAAATCCGCTCGGGTGCGGTGGCGACGCGGCTCCTTCTTTCCGGGCGACGCGTGACCGGCGTCGAGTATCTGCAGGACGGCGCGCGCGGAGCGGTCCGGGCGGCGAAGGAAGTCATTCTCTGCGGCGGTGTCGTCGAATCACCGAAGCTGCTGATGCTCTCGGGCATCGGACCGGCCGATCACCTGCGCGCACACGGCCTCGGTGTGGTCTCCGATCTGCGGGGCGTGGGCGGCAACCTGCAGGATCACCTGAGACTCTCGATCCGCTGGCGAGGCAAGACCGTGCTGCCCGGCTCCACCGTGACCGCCGGACTCTTCACCCGGCTCGACGGGAGAGATGGCGCGGACGCCGTGCCCGACCTCCAGTTCTACGTGGGCCGGGGCCTCGCGCAGCCCGATCCCTTCGTGACCATCACCGTCTCGCACGTGACTCCAAGGTCGAGAGGCGCCGTCCGCCTCCGTTCCGCCGATCCCCTGCAAGCGCCGGTGGTCCAGTTCAACTACCTTCAGGATCCCGGGGACGCGGAGGCCCTGGTGCGGGGCGCTGAGCTCGCCCGGAAGCTGGGCGCCTCGGCGCCCTACGAAGCTCTTCGCGGGGAAGAGGTCGAGCCCGGACCCGACGCGAGGACTGAGACCGACCTGCTCGCCTTCGTGCGCCGGGCCTCGGACACCATCTTCCACGGCGCGGGGACGTGCCGCATGGGACCGCGGGAACACCCGGACACCGTGGTCGACGCGAGGTTGCGGGTGAAGGGCGTGGACGGCCTGCGCGTCGCCGACGCCTCCATCATGCCCGAGGTGGTGGGCGCCACCACCCACGCGGCCTGCGTGATGATCGGCGAGAAAGCGGCCGATCTCCTGCTGAGCGAGTAAG
>DAORUA010000478.1:0-2822 GCA_035432945.1 Vicinamibacteria bacterium
CGAGGCCGCTCATGCGAAGAGTGAGCATGCCCTCTTCGATCGCCTTCTTGCGGAGCTCGACCGAGTTGGCGCCCATCATGATGAGCTCGCGAACCGCGTCGTTGATCTCCAGCACCTCGTAGAGGCCGACGCGTCCCTTGTATCCGGTTCCGTTGCAGGTGGAGCAGCCGCGCCCCTTGTACATGGGGAACGAGCCCACCGCGTCCGCCTCGAAGCCCACGTCGAGGAGCACCTTCGCGGGCACGTCGCGGACCTCTTCCTTGCACTGCGCGCAGATGCGGCGGATGAGCCTCTGGGCCTGGATGAGGTTGACCGCGGTGCCCACGATGAACGGCTCGATGCCCATGTTCACCATGCGGGAGACGGTGGAGGGCGCGTCGTTGGTGTGCAGGGTCGAGAGCACGAGGTGACCGGTGAGCGCCGCCTTGGTCGAGATCTCGGCGGTCTCGTAGTCGCGGATCTCGCCCACCAGGATGATGTTCGGATCCTGGCGGAGGAACGAACGCAGGGCGGCCGCGAAGTTCAGGCCGATGTTGTCGCGGATCTGGACCTGGTTGATCCCCATCAGGTTGAACTCGACCGGATCCTCGGCGGTCATGATGTTGATGTCCGGCTTGTTGAGCGAGGCGAGGGCGGAATACAGGGTGTTGGTCTTGCCCGATCCGGTGGGGCCGGTGACGAGGACGATGCCGTAGGGCTTGTCGATGTTGCGCTTGAACTTCGCGAGGGACTCGGGCTCGAAGCCGAGCTTGGTCATGTCGAGCATGAGCTTGCTCTTGTCGAGGAGGCGCATGACGATCTTCTCGCCCCACAGGGTGGGCAGGCAGGACACCCGGAAGTCCATCTCGCGGCTGCGGTCTTCGATCTTGAGGCGGATCTTGATGCGGCCGTCCTGGGGCAGGCGCTTCTCCGAGATGTCGAGCTTCGACATGATCTTGATGCGCGAGGTCAGCGGATCCTTCAGCTTCATGGGCAGGGCCATGATGTTGTAGAGGATGCCGTCGATGCGGAACCGGACCCGGAACTCCTTCTCGTAGGGCTCGATGTGGATGTCCGAAGCCCCGCGCTTGAGGGAGTCGATGAGCAGGACGTTCGCGAGCTTGACCACGGGCGCCGCCTCGGACGAGCGGGACAGGGCGCCGAGGTCGATTTCGTCCTCTTCGGTCTTGAGGGTCTCGACTTCGCCCTCTTCCTCGCCGATGGAGTCGATGTCGACCTCGGACAGACCGACCGAAGCCATGTCGTCGAAGGTGAGGCCGGGCCCGTCCATCACTTCCTTGAGGGAAGGCGTCTTCCCGAGGCCTCCGCCTCCTCCCGGCCGCTGGGAGGCCGCGGTGGGCGGGCCGCCTTCCTGGCGCAGGGTCAGGGAGCGCGCGCTGCCGTAGAAGCGGTTGATCGCTTCCTCGATCGCGATCTCGGAGGCCACCACCGGGTCCACGTTGTACCCGGTCATGAACTTGATGTCGTCCATGGCGAACACGTTGGTGGGATCGCTCATGGCCAGGGAGAGAACGGCGCCCGCGCGGGAGATCGGGATCACCTGGTACTTCCGGCAGGTCTCTCCCGGAAGCACCTTGAGCACGGTCGGATCGATGTCGAAGGTCGCGAGGTTGATCGAAGGCACGCCGTACTGCCGGGACAGGAGGCCGGTGATCTCGTCGTCCTTCACGAAACCGAGACTGACGAGCGCCCGCCCGAGCTTCACGCCATTCTGCTTCTGGTGGGTGAGCGCCTCTTGAAGCTGCTGAGGGGTGATGAGTCCCTCCTTCTGAAGCATTTCTCCGATCTTTACCGGCATTGCACCATATTAGCCCAAGGCTCGTCTCCCGCCGGCGCGCTTCCGTCACGGTAGTCTTCCCCCATGGATGCGACCAGATCCGGGCCCCTTCCGCCCTGGGCGTGGCCCGTTCTGCTGGTGACCTGTCTTCACCTGCTCACCACCAGCGGGGCCTGGTGGATCACCGACCATGGCGAAATCCTGGTCGCCGCGGATCACTTCATCGCCACCGGGCGCCTCGACCTCAACGACCTGGGACCGCAATGGGCGGACTGGACCCGCATCGTGGAGGCGCGGGACAACGCGTCGACGCGCTTCCAGCCTCTCTCGATCCTCCTGCTCACCCCCTTTCTCGTTCTCGACCGCGCCTTCGGGTGGGGCGACCCGGCCTCGTTCCGGTTCGTTCACCTGCAGGGCCACCTGTTCGTGGCCCTGGGCCTCGTCCTCGCCGGGCGCGGCATGGCGCGCCTCACGGGAAGCGCTCCCCTCACCGCTCTCTCCATCCTCCTGCTGGGCCTCAACTGGCCGGTATGGATGATCGCCCGCCGCCTCGGGCCGGAGCCGGTGCTCTTCGCCGTGCTCGCGGCCTTCGCGACCGGCGGGGTGAGGTCGAAATTCTCCGGCCAGATCCTCCTGCCCTGGGTGCATGCGAGCGGGCCGCTCCTGGGACTCGGGGCTCTTCTCGCCCTCGCGGTGGAGCAGCGTTCGGTGACCAGCCGCGCGGTCCGAGGCGCGGCTCTCGGATGGGTTCTCGGCCTCGCAAGCGTCGCCCTCCTCTGGAACCTCCCCGTCCACGGGCACCTTCTCCTCGGAGGCTACGGAGGCTACGCGTCGGACCCCTTCTTCACCCTGCGCAACCCCCTGGTGGGTGTCGTGGCGGTGCTCGGGCCCGTGGTCGCCTGGACGCTCCCGCTCTGGTACGCGGCGGTTCGCTCGGGCCGGCGGGGGTATCTGGAAACCCTCGCCCTGTGGTTTCCCGCGGTCGCCTTCCTCGCGGTCTTTTCGAATCCCGAGCCGGAGCGGCGTCTCGCCCCGCTCCTCGCCG
>DAORUA010000479.1:0-2812 GCA_035432945.1 Vicinamibacteria bacterium
TCCGCGAGGATCGCCTCCTGTTTCCTGGCCGACTCGGGCAGCCGGGCCCGCGCGTCATCGACCACCCGGGGCGGGACGCCGAGGCGATTCGCGATTTCGAAGGCAAGGGAGCGGCCGGGTTGATTCAGGATCAGCTTGTAGGTAGGCGCGAACGACGCCGGGTCGTAGGCGAACGAGGCGCAGCGCCCGTTCGGCGACTCCTGGGCATAGAGCTTCAGATCGGCGTTGTGCGTGGTGGCGATGACGGTGGCGCCACGATGGGCGAAGTCGTCGATGATGGCAGCACCCAGGGCTCCGCCCTCGAGCGGGTCGGTGCCCGAGCCCAGTTCATCGAGCAGGATGAGCGACTGGGTTCCCTCCCCGATGGTCATCTTCGCGATGCCCGCGATCTGGGCCGAGAAGGTGGAGAGCCCGGAACCGAGGGACTGATCGTCGCCGATCTCCGCGAAGATCGAATCGAAGAAGGGCACGAGGGTACCTTCCCCGGCGGGGATGGGAAGGCCGCTCCTGGCCATGAGGCAGAGCAGGCCCACGGTCTTGAGGGCCACCGTCTTGCCCCCGGTGTTGGGCCCGCCGATGACCAGGATCTTCCGGTCGCCGCCGATCTCGAGATCGAGGGGCACGGGCTCGCGACCGCTCGGAGCGAGATCCAGGTCGGCGCGGACCAGGTCCATGAGGAGAGGGTGCACGCCCCGCACGACCACCAGCGAACCGTCCTCGGAGAACACCGGGGTTCGACCGCCGATGTCATGGGCCAGGCGGGCCCTCGCGTGAAGCGAGTCCCAGACGCCGAGGATCCACTCCGCGCGCTTCAGCGCGGACAGGTCCTCGCGCGCTTCGTCGGACAGCCGCCGCAGGATCTGGCGGATCTCCTCCTGCTCCTCCTCGGACACCACCACCAGTTCGTTGTTGACCGCCACCGCCTCGATCGGCTCGATGAACGCGGTCTTCTGGGCGCGAGACGCGCCGTGCACGACGCCCTCGAACGAGCGTTTGGCCTCGGCCTTGACCATCAGGACCGAACGCCCGTTCCGGGATGCGACCACCTTGTCCTGGAGCACATCGTCCGCATTCGGCTTTCGCAGGTAGGTTTCGAAGACCAGATCGAGATCCTCCCGGAGCCGGTTGGTGCGGGCTCGAAGCCTCCTCAACTCGGGGGACGCGTCGTCACGGATCTCGCCCTTCGGCCCGATGGCCCGCTCCACCGACCGGACGAAGGTGAGGTCGCCGAGGCGGACGAGATCGGAGGCCTCGGCCGGAAAACGCGACATCGGAAGCGAGCGGCGGTCGAGGCGGGCCTGGACATCGCGTCCGAGGTCGCCGGCGGAGACCGCGAAACGGGCCAGGGCCACGAGATCGAGGCCGTCGAGGTACTCGCCTTCGATGCCCAGCGCGGAGCAGGTGCTCTCCACCTCCGGAATGCCCGCGAAACGAAGAGGACCGTCGTCGAGCAGCACCCGGAGAAGCTCCACCTGACCGAGCGACGCGGCGACCTCCTCCCGACCCGCCGCACCGGGAAGCAGGGCCGCGAAGGCCTCCTGGTTCGCGGACCTGGCCGCGCGCTTGACCAGGAGCGAGCACACCGATCCCCAGTCAAGGGCTTTCAAACTGGGAGCGTTGGTGAGAGGGCGCAAGGCGGAAATCAGCCTAGCCTAGGCCCGGGCCTGGTGGCTTCGGGACCGCCGGCCGGGCTAGAACTCGCGGCGTTCGCCGCCGCACTCTTCGCACGGACACAGTTCACGAAGCCGGGGATACGCCCAGATCCCCGTGTCGTGGCCGTCGCTCCACCTGAACATGAGCGCGTAGTTGCCCACCGTCTCTATGCCGGCGAGCGACTGTCCCGCGAGATCGAGATAGCGGGGGACCGGCGCGTGCCCCTGGCAGCCGGCGCAGGGACACCAGCTGCGGAGATAGTCGAGCGGGAACTCCGACTTGTGCCCATCCGACCAGTCGATCGCGAGGACGCGGCGCGACCGGTGGTGACGGACCTCCACCGGCTCCGGGGCTTGCGGGGTCAACTCCGGCATGGGATAGCTGGGAATCGGGAGGCGCGAATCCGGAGGCGGATCAGAGCCAGCCCATGCGCTTGGCGACGAACGCGGCCGCGAGACCCAGGGCGGCGCCCACGAAGAGCAGGGCCAGGGCGGAGGCGGCGATCATGAGCCAGAACGCGGGACCCCGGTTCGGGGCTGCGGGAGCCGGGGCGTGCGCAGCCGCGGGCGGCGGGAGCGGCTCGAGGGCGGGCACCGACCGGGGCGCCCGGGACGGCTCGCGCGGAGGTTCGGGGGGCTTCGGAGGTTTGATGACCGGGCTCTGAACCGTCGGCATGGCCGCTTCCTGGACCGGACGCACATCGGTGCCGTAGTGAGGCGTCGCCATGTCGTCGGGGAGGGTGTTTCCCTCGAGCACGGTGGCCGAGAAATTCTGCTGGGACACGTTCCCCACCATGGTCTGGGCGACCACGAGATCCTCCTCGGCGATCGACTCCACCGGAAGCTCGTCCCTGACCTCGACCTTGAACGAGGCGGAGCCGAAACGGAGGACACATCCGTCCTTCAGGGTGGCGTCGACGATCCGTTTGGAGTCGACGAACGTGCCATTCGCACTGCCCTGATCGACCACGAAGAAGACATCCTGCTTCCTCTTGATCAGGGCATGCCGCCTCGAAACCGACGGGTGCGAGACCACAACGTTGCAATTCGCCTCACGCCCGACGAGTGCCTCATCGGCATCCACCACGATGGCTTCTCCCTTAAGGGGGATCAAGCGCAACACAGACATTGCCCGAGTGTAACACGCAGGAAAGGCAGTT
>DAORUA010000480.1:0-2808 GCA_035432945.1 Vicinamibacteria bacterium
GGCAGGTCGGGCAGGAGCACGGCTTCGTCCGGGGGCTTGACCCGGATCGTGGCCTGGATCTGCAGGGCTATCGGATGGGCGGGGTCCGCGGCCAGGAGCGCCGAGGCCACCCGCTTCGCGTTCTCCCGCAGGCCCTTGCGCACATAGAGATTCGCGAGGAGGGTGAGCGCGTCCAGCTCGGCCGCATCGTGCGGGGGCGAAGCGACGAAGGAAGACACGAAGTGGTCGAGCGTGAAGGAGATCTCGCCCTCTTCGCTGGCCAGGCGAGTCGCCTTCACGCAGGCTTCCCGGTATTCGGGGTCGGTGCTGTCGAGGCCCATGAGCGCCTCGATGGCGTGCTTGCGATCTCCCGACTGGGCGAAGGAGCGCGACGCCTCGACGGGCATGTGGGCGCGCAGGAAAAGCTCCCCGGCTTCGCTGTGGCGCCCGAGCTGGCGAGCGAGGCGGGCCGCGCCCGAGTAGTGCCCGAGCCAGGACCGCAGCCGGAAGGCGAGTTCGGGGTGCTCGGTCGACTCGGCGAGGGCGGCCGCGGCCAGGCCGAGGGACTGGCCGGATTCGTCGGCCACGAGCAGGGCCAGATCGATCGGAAACCGGATCATGATCTGGGCCGCCGATCGCACTTCGCCCGCGCGGGCGAAGAGGTTGACCGCGCGCCGCGCCAGGGACAACTGCGCCTTCGGGATCTCGTCCTGGCCCGCGGGCAGAGTGGCGGCGATCAGCGCCGCCGCCTCCATGAAGCGCCCTTCGGCCTCGAGGTGCTGGATCCGCCCGAGGAGATTCAGCTTCCTCGAGTCCGAGTCGTCGTCCCGGGCCGCTTTTCCTTCTTCACTCACTGGTCGTCTCGCGGCATCTCAGCCAGCCGCCGGCGAAGGGCGTCGGGAACGCGCGCGAAGGCCACCGCTTCGTCCGCCCCCACCAGACGCTCCTTGGCGAGGCGGAACAGACAATTGTCGAAACCGAGCGAGCCCTGGAGGTCGTTCGCCGACTGGAGCGTGCCCTCGATCTGGTGGGTCTTGCCCTCGCGGATCATGTGGCCGAGCGCGGTCGAGCCGAGGAGCACCTCCACCGCGGCCACCCGGCCCTCGCCGGTCGCGCGGCGCAGGAGGCGCTGGGCGAGTACCGCCCGCAGGAGCACGGAGAGCACCCCGCGCGCGTGTTCGCGGATGTCCTCGGACAGGGTGTCGAGTATCCGGTCCACCGCGCGGGCCGCGGTGTTCGTATGCAGGGTCCCGAACACCAGGACGCCGGTCTCCGCGGCGGAGAGCGCGAGCTGGATGGTCTCGGAGTCCCGCATCTCGCCGATGACGAGGACGTCGGGAGCTTCGCGCAGGGCGGAGCGCAGGGCGGCGCCGAAGCTCTCCACGTGCTTCCCCACCTGCCGCTGGGTGATCCGGCTGCGAACGGGCTCGTGCACGTACTCGATGGGGTCCTCGACGGTGATGATGTGTCGCGCCGAGTTCTGGTTGATCTGGCGGACCAGGGCCGCGAGGGTGGTGGACTTGCCCGAGCCGGTGGGTCCGGTGACCAGGACCAGGCCGTTCTGAAGCCGGGCCAGCCGCTCGATGGAAGGAGGCAGGCCCAGGTCGTCGAGGGTCGGAATCGAGCCGGGGATGACCCGGAAGACTGCGCTCCACCCCTGGACCTGGTTGAAGATGCTGCCCCGGAATCTGCCGATCTGGGGCAGTGAATACAACACGTCCACCTGGCCCTGGACGGAGAGGATCTCCTTCTGCTCCGTGGTCAGGATCTCATCGAGGAAGCGCTTCGTCTCCACGTCGGAGAGCGTGCGGAAAGGCAGAGGCAGCAGTTCGCCGTCGAACCTGATGGTGGGCGGGGCCCCGGAATGGAAGTGCAGGTCGCTGGCCTTCTGCTCGGCCACCAGACGAAGAAAAGCGTCGAGGCGCGCCATGGCTCAGGCCCCCGTCTTCTGCGGTTCGGTGGCGCCATCGAGGGTCTCGAAGTCCTTCTTGACCGCCGCCTTCATGTACACCTCTTCGGCGCTCACCAGGCCTTCCTTGAAGAGCCTCATCAATTCCGAATCCATGAGCTGCATCCCCTGTTCGCGGGCGGTGGCGATGACCGATGGAATCTGGAAGCTCTTCCCCTTGCGGATGAGGCTCGCCACCGCTTCGTTGTTGATCATCACCTCGACGGCGAGGCACCGGCCGCCGGTCAGGCGGCGGAGCAGGAACTGGCAGATCACCGCGCGCAGGCTCCCGGCAAGCAGGCTGCGCATGTGGTCCTGCTGGGCGGAAGGCGCCGCGCTCACCAGACGGTCCACGGTGGACGCGGCCGAGGTGGTGTGGACGGACCCGAAGACGAGATGGCCGGTTTCGGCGGCGCTGACCGCGGCGGAAATGGTTTCGAAGTCCCGGACCTCCCCGATCATCAGGACATCGGGATCCTGGCGCAGGGCGGCCCTCAGCGCGGTCGAGAAGGACAGGACGTGCGCTCCGATCTCCCGCTGGTTGACCAGGCTCTTCTTGTTCACGTGCACCACCTCGATGGGATCCTCGATGGAGAGGATGTGGTGGCTCGACTTGCGATTGATGGCGTCGATGAGGGCGGCGAGGGTGGTGGACTTCCCGGAACCGGTGGGGCCGCCGACCAGGACCAGGCCATCGTTGAAGTCCTGGAACGACTTCACCACGGGCGGGAAACCCGCGCTCTCGATGTCGAGGAGGGTGTTCTTGATGGTCCGGAAGACCGCGGCCAGCCCGCCCATCTCGTTGAAGACGTGCGCGCGAAAGCGCAGTTCGCGCCCCGGAACGTCGTAGGAGAAATCGACGTCCTGCAGCGAAGCGATCT
>DAORUA010000481.1:0-2804 GCA_035432945.1 Vicinamibacteria bacterium
TGGCCCGACGCGCCGAGATCCCGGTAGGCAGCCGAGATCGTATTCGCGTGCACCTTGAGCTTTCGCGCCCAGGTCCTGATTGGCGGGAGACGCGAGCCGCGGGGAAGCTCTCCGGACAGCATGGCGAGCTCGATCTGGGCGCGAATCTGGTCCTTCACCGGGACGCCCGAATTCCGCCTGATCCGGACCTGCATGGCGAGCCGGCCCCTCGCTGAAAGCCTCAGGCTCCTTGAGGACGCAGAAGAGCGGGCGAGCCCAGGAGAGGCGCTTCGTCGCGGGCGGCCGGAGCCGCGTCGGAAAGATGGTCGGAGACTTCGAGAATGCGGCGCTCCTCGACCCGGCGGCGCTCCTGCAGTTCGGCGAAGCGCTCTTCGGCTTCCTTGATCTCGCGGCGCAGTCTTTCGACCTCGGCCTTCTTCTCGGTCACGAACGAATCGAGTTCCTGCCGCGCCCGCACCACCGCTTCTTCGGCGCGCAGGCGCTCGGCCTGCATCTCGCCTTCCTTGGCGAGGGCGAAGCGCTCGATGGCCTGGTCGCGAAGGGAGGCGTCGCGCAGGATGTCGGTGAACTCGACCCCCGCGGCCTCGAGGGCCGCGAGCACCGCGGCCGCGCGCTGCTCGGGGCGGATGGCCACGAGCCTCGGGTGGTTGAGCATCGACTCCACCTTGTCGATGCCGTAGCCGTGAACGGGCGGCTCGATGCGGGCCTCCCGGTAGACCTCGCCAAAGTCCATGATGTCGGCGGGGAGCTTGGAAGCGGGAAGCTCGGGGAGCTTCGCTTCGTAGGCCTGGGGAAGGATCTCGACCAGTCTTTCGCTCGACCCGTCGGCGATGCCGGTCGGCTCGACCAGCCTCACCCCCCGGCCCACGAGATTGCGGACTTTGCTCATGATTCGGATTCCGTCTTCTTGGCTTCGCGCAGCTTGCGCAGGGAATCGACCGCGTCCACGGCGGCGCTGTCTTCGACCACGGCGGTCTTTCCCCACCCGGCGCTTCGGGCCTCTTCGGCGGCGGCGCGCAGGGCCAGTTCAAGTCCGGTGGCCGGCTCGGCGCTGGCTTCGTTCTCCGACCGGGGTTCTGTCTCCGCCGCGGCCGGGGTCGGGACCGGAACCGCGGGCGCGGGCTCTTGAGCCGGAGGCTCCTCGCGCGAAATCGGCCGCATCTCTATGGTCGCGTCGAACCGTTCGATGACCCTTGGAGTTTCGGGGAAGGCGGGCCGGGCTTCGGCGGTGATGGACGGAAGCGGCTCCACGAAGTAGGCGAGCGACCGATACAGGCGGTCCTGCTCCATGCGCTTGCGGATCTCCAGATCCGACTGCGCGCGGACGGCGCTGGTGCTTCCCTGGGCGAGGCGCTCGATCTGGCTCTGCTTCTGCCGGGTGAAGGTCTCGATCGTGTCCTGGAGCGCCTCGGCGCGGCTTTCGTTCCTCGACCTCAGGCTTTGGAGCTCCAGCGCCTTCTCGGCCTCGTACGCGGTGAGGGCCTTCCGGCGCAGCACCGCGTCCTGGGAGACGTCCGAGGCGGGAACTCCGGCCGCATCGAGGGCGGTCAGAAGCGCGCTGCGGCGGACGTTGCGATCGAGGCCGACCAGGCGGCGGCTGGTGAGGAGGCGGTAGACGCGCTCGACCCCGTAACCATGGACGGGCGACTTGATGCCGGCCTTACGGTAGACATCCTCGAAGTCGGAGAGAGGCACCATCGACTGCGCGACCGGCATGGGCGCGGGCAGGTTGGGTGTGGGAGGGGGAGGCTCGGGAACGCTCGGCTTCACCCAGTTCTCAGAAGAGACGCGGGCGGGTGCCGGGGCCGGGGTCGCGGGCGGAGGCGTGATCGTCCTGATCGGAACGGGCGGGACGGACTCGCTCGGAGGCGGCGGAGACACCAGGGTCTCGTCGGGCTTCCTGGTCTTGCTCGAAACCTTCTCGAACGTCGGGGTGGGGAGGGACTGGGCCGCGGCCGCGATGTCGGCGTCGGTGGGCTCGCCGGGGGTCCGCAGGGGACCGTCGTCCGGAGTGTCGCCACGCTTCCACGACGTCGCCCGGGCCGTGGTCGGGGCTACGGTCTCCTGGTCGGGATTCCACTCGAAGGCGGCATCCTCCTTGGAGGCGTCCGCGGGGCCTTGCGGGGGCGTCTGGTCGAAGACCTTGTTGAAGAGATTCTTGAGTGGATTCATTTGCAGACACGAACGCGGCGGCTGTGGCCCCGCTGATGCCTTGTATCAGCGGGATTGGTCGAAGTCAACCGTAGGAGGCCCGGTATTCTCTCAGCCCGAGGCGAATTGTCGAAATCGCCCCTTCCCGGCCCATGTGCTAAGACCTAGCCCCATGCCGCACAAGGAAGGCTCGCTCGACGCGTACCGGGCCAAGCGGGACGCCTCTCAAACCCCCGAGCCCTTCGGCGGCCTCGGCCTGCCCGACGACCCCGACTGGACGAAACCCCGGATGTTCGTGGTCCAGAAACACGCAGCGCGGCGGCTCCACTACGACTTCCGGCTCGAATGGCGCGGCACGCTGATCAGCTGGGCCATACCCCAGGGCCCGTCCACCGACGTGGCCGAAAAACGCCTCGCGGTCATGGTGGAGGACCATCCGGTCGAGTACGCGGATTTCGAAGGCGTCATTCCCAAGGGCAACTACGGCGCGGGCGAGGTCATCGTCTGGGACAAGGGGGTCTGGCTCCCCCTCGAGGACCCGGACGAGGGTTTCGAGAAAGGCAAGCTCCTCTTCGAGCTTCGCGGTTTCAAGCTGCACGGCCGCTTCACCCTGGTCCGCACCAAGCGCCAGGGCCAGACCGAGATGAAGGAAT
>DAORUA010000482.1:0-2800 GCA_035432945.1 Vicinamibacteria bacterium
TGCGCGTCCACCACCTGGCCCTGGCGATCGATCTCCATCACCGCGGTCTGGGTCAGACGGTTCTCGCCTTCGACCAGGCTGCAGATCCGGCTCGAGAGCGCGTGCGGCAGCATGGGCACCACGAAGCCCGGGAAGTAGACGGAGTTGCCGCGCTCGTAGGCGCAGGCGTCGAGGGCCGAGCCCTCGCGGACGTAGTAGGCCACATCGGCGATGTGGACGGCCAGGACATAGTTGCCGTTCGAATGACGCGCGACGCTGATGGCGTCGTCGTGGTCCTTGGCGGTCTCGGGGTCGATGGTGATCGTGGTCCAGGGGCGGAAGTCGGACCGCTTCGCGATCTCGCTTTCCGGCACCGACGAGGCGGCGGCCTCGGTCTCCTTGACCACGTTCGCGGGGAACTCGGCGGTGAGTTCGTACTGGGCCAGGATGACCTTGAGGTCCACGCCGGGCTCGTCCATCCGGCCCAGGCGCTCCGTGACCTCGCCGGCCGCGGCCCGCGTGGCGGTGGCGGTGCGGGTGATCTTCAGGACCACCATGTCGCCATCACCGAGTCCGAGCGACTCGTCGAAGGAATGAACCTGCACGTTCTGAAAGAGACGACGGTCGAAAGGAACCACGTGGGCGTGGCCGCGAGAGACTTCATAGCGTCCGACCACGCGCTTCACCGCGTGCTCGACCACCTTGACCACCTCGCCGGTGTAGCCCTTGTCGGTCTGGCCGGTGACCCGCGCCATGACGGTGTCGCCATGGGAGGCGCCGCGCAGCATTTCGAGGTCGACCTTCAGAGTCGGATTGGGAGCCGCGTCGGGGCTGCCGGGGATGGGGTTTACGAACGCGAAACCCGCGGGATGGCCGACCACGCGGCCAAGGAAGGCGTCTGTGGAGGAACGAACGGTTTTTTTCATTGACTTAACTTTTTCAAAATGAGGGACTAGCGACAAGGACGATCAGGCGTCCCGGGCTTTGGTCCCTGGGGTCTGGGGGTTGCCCCGAAGGGGCGTTTCATCCCCCGCCAGACTCAACAAACATCCAAACTAATGCCGGAGGTGGGGGTCGAACCCACACTCGCCGGAGCGAACACGGCCCTGAACCGTGCGCGTCTGCCAATTCCGCCACTCCGGCATGCTGGACGAGAAGGCGGGGAGATTATCACGCCACCAGCACCCGAACCACCGTTGCCTCGGTTCCGAGGCCTGCCGACCTCGCGAGCAAGGCGATCTTCGGCGGCAGGTCGAGGCGAAGTCTCTTCTCGAGGACCGAGCGGTGCGCGGCCGGAATCCGCTTCACCCACTCGTCCCACCAGGGGGCCACGCGCTTCGAGACCGGTTCGATGACGAGGAGCCTCGAACCCTTGGCGACCCAGTGGGCGACGCGGTCCGCGATCAGGTCGCGCTTCGCGTCGTCCAGCTCGTTCAGAGTCCAGCCGATCACGATGCCTTCGGGACGGCGGATGGACTCCAGGGTCTCGGTGATCGACCGGCTGGTGTCGGCCTTGAGGCGCAGGGTCTGGTACGTCCATCGCGCCTCGTGAAGCGCGAACGACGATCGATCCGCGCCGACGATGTGGGTCGGAGCGGCGCTCTCGAGCGCCCAGGCCGCGCCACAGACCCCGGTGCCGCAGCCGAGATCGAGGAGGGTCGCCCGCCCCCCGCCCGGGAATCCCAGGCCGAGTTCACGAACCAGGGCTTGGGCGACGAGGAAGTGAGTGGCGCCGTAGTAAAGGGCGAAAGCCGCGCGCTTCCCCCGCCCATCGAGGGCGCGAGCGAGCCCGCCCTCCTCCCTCTTCTCCACGTAGCCCGCGGAGAGGGCGCGCAGGGCGCGGGTCATCTCTGAGAACTTGAGGTCCTTGAGATGCCGGTCGAGAAGGGCCTGGAGGTAGC
This sequence comes from Vicinamibacteria bacterium, assembly GCA_035432945.1. Classification (GTDB taxonomy): domain Bacteria; phylum Acidobacteriota; class Vicinamibacteria; order Fen-336; family JAGNNV01; genus JAGNNV01. The sequence goes on from DAORUA010000482.1 coordinate 1,881, forward strand.
GTCCGGTCCGGTCCGTGGCCGGGGCCTGGTTCGGATTCACAGGCCCGCCTTCGCGACCACGCCGGGCAGGCCGAGCACGTATCGGGCGCCCATGAGCTGAGACGGCGTCAGGTAACCGAGGCGGGGCGGGGCGGGGCCGCTCACCAGGCGCTCCACCACCCCGAGGGCCGCGGTGACGGTGAGGTCGTAGCCGTTCGGCGTCTCGATCTCGATCCTCGCGCTCCGGCCGTCCGCGGCCGAGGCCTCGCCCCAGACGTAGGCGTTCGTCCTCGCTCGCGTCTCCGGCGAGGGTGGCTTGAGCGAGGCCGCGATCCGGCGCTGCAGGAAGCGGGTCACCGCCCCGAAACGCAGGAGGGGACGCACCCAGCCGAGACGCTTCGCGGAGGCTATCGACGCGGGCGAGGCGGACATGTAGACCTCGATGTCGGGGATTCCGGTCGTGATGTAAGCCGTGAAGACATCGCCCCAGGGGATGGTCATCGCGGAACGGGGCTTGCGGCCGCGCAGGAAGGTCCGGGTCTTGAACGCGGGGGGGACCTCGACCAGGGCGCCGCCTTTTCGCACCCGCCCGCCCTTCCCCAGGCCGGCGACGCTGGTCTTGGCCGTCCCCACGCTCAGGCCTCCCCCCGCCTCGAAGGCGAGGACGAGCGAGGTGGCGTCGGGAAGGGCTTCCTTGAGCAGGGCGGCCACGCAATCGGTGGGAACCACGTCGAAGCCCACCCCCGGAACGAGGCAGATCCCCCGCTCCGCGGCCTCCGCGGAGCGCTCGTGACAGGCCGAAAAAACCTCGATCTCCCCGGTGATGTCGAGGTAATGGACCCTTTCCGCCAGGCAGGCATCGACCATGGCCGCGGACGTCTCCGAGAACGGCCCGGCGCAGTGCAGGACCACCCGGCAGCCCGCGATGGCCGCGCGCAGAG
>DAORUA010000483.1:0-2797 GCA_035432945.1 Vicinamibacteria bacterium
GAAGGCCTCTACATCCGCCAGGCCGAGGAATACGTGGGCTCGCCGAATCCCCTTTCGCTGCGCTTCGCCGCGGGCCTGGTGAAAGCGCTGGCGGGCGGCCGCGACGGACTCCTGGTCTTCGCCCCCATCCTGGTCCTGGGCCTGATGGCGCTGCGCGCCCTGAAGCGTCCGTCGCGCTCGACGGTGGAGATCTGGTGCCTGTTCGGCGTGGTGTGGCTCACCTCCGCGGTCCACGACGGCGCCTCCCTCGGCTCCCCCGCGCGCCTCATGGCTCCCGTGGCCTTCGTCCCCGCGTTGTTCCTGGCCCGCGCCCTTCGCGACCGGGCGCCCGCGAGCTTCAAGGCCGCCGCTGTCCTCCTGTTCGTCTTCGGCGCCCAGATCACCAGCACCATGTCGAGCGACTGGAGGCGGAATGTCAATCCCTACCGCACCATGTTCGGCAACCCCGCGACCAACTTCGAGCCGAGCCTGCCCGGGAACTCCTTCTCGGATCCCGCTTACATCGTGGATCTCGAAAAGGCGGGACTGATCCTCCTGACCCTCGCCATCACGACCGCCCTGCTCAAGCGCTCGGCCGCGAAGGAACCCGGGACCCTCGCCCCCGCCGGATTCGGCGCGGGCGTGCTCGCGGTGGTGGCAGTGCTCGCGTTCGGCCTGAACTGGCTCAGCCCGCCGTAGGAAGGGACCCGATCCGGCCGAGGCTGCGCCTACCATCACAGCCTCTCCCTCGAACCTTCGGAGTCCTCATGCCTGAAACCCGAGTCGAGGCCGACCCTTCCCCCAAGCCCCGCTTCCTGGATCATGTCCGGGAGGTCATCCGTTCGAGGCACTACTCGCCACGCACCGAGAAGGCGTACGTTTTCTGGATCCGCCGCTTCATTGTCTTCAACGGCCGACGCCACCCCGACACCATGGCCGAGCCGGAGATCAGGAGGTTTCTGGGGGCTCTGGCCACGCGCCTCAGGGTCTCGGCGTCCACCCAGAATCAGGCCTTCAGCGCCATCCTGTTTCTCTACCGCAACGTTCTGGGCCGGGAGCTGAAGGGGCTGCAGACAACACCGAGGGCCAAGCTGCCCGAGCGCGTGCCGGTGGTTCTCTCGCCGCCGGAGGTCGCGGCGATCCTCGAACGCATGAGTGGCCCGCCGGGCCTCGCCGCCTCCCTTATGTACGCCTGCGGTCTCAGGCTGACGGAGGTGCTGCAGCTCCGGATCAAGGACATCGACTTCGATCTCAAGGAAATCGTGGTGCGCCGGGGCAAGGGACAGAAGGATCGCCGGACCATGCTGCCACCCGGACTCGAGGTGGACCTGTTGACGCACCTCATCGAGGTGCAGAAGCGCTTCGAACTGGATCGGCGGCTTGGTTCCATCAGCGTGGCCCTGCCCGGCCGCCTCGCGCGCAAGTATCCGAAGGCCTCGCGCGAGTGGACCTGGCAATGGGTGTTCCCGGCCTCCCGCACCTGGCTCGACGGCCGCACGGGCCAGCGCTTCCGTCATCACATGCACGAGACGATGCTGCAGCGCGCCTTCGCCAAGGCGGTCCGGGAGTCAGGCGTCACCAAGCCGGCAAGTTGTCACACCCTGCGTCACTCGTTCGCCACTCACCTGCTCGAACGGGGCTACGACCTCAGAACCATCCAGGAACTTCTCGGCCACTCCGACATCTCGACCACCATGATCTACACCCACGTCCTCAACCGCGGCGGCCGCGGCGTGCAGAGTCCAATCGAGCATCTCCCTTCGCCGTCCATGTCCCGAAACGTGGCGACCATCGGCCGGCGCGTTTGACGTGGGCCTGTCCTCACGGTCTGGTTCCGGGAGCAAGGAGAGGAAAGGGCTAGACTCCTGACTGTTCGGCCGAGGTGATGATGACCCACGAATTGCTGGAAACCGTCGTACTCAGGCGCGACCTGCCCGAGCAAGGACTTCGGGCGGGAGACGTGGGCGCGATCGTCCATGTCCACACCCACGCTGCGTTCGAGGTCGAGTTCGTGCGCGCTTCCGGCCAGACAAAGGCCCTGGTTGCCCTCACGGCAGGCGACCTGCGCCCCGTGGCCGCGGACGACATGCTCGCAGTCAGGGCCTCTTAGAAGGGCCAGCAGAATCATGCATAACAGCTGCCGTCCTGAGAACGATACCGGCGGTAACGCTCCGGTTCGCCATCTGAGGGGCCGAGCGGAACGAAAGCGGGCGACGCGCTCGCTGCCGTTATCCAGTTATACGACGTCGTATATTTCCGCCTCGCCGCATACTAAGTGTTGGACGGGCCTGGCGTGGGGGCAGAGTCGGTGGAGCTAGACAGCGACCTCCACTCGCGCATCACCGCTCTCGCTGAGACCGGAAACTCGCACCTCGATGCTGGCGACGTTGCTGGAGCACTTGCACAGTTCGAGGAAGCCCTAGGGTTGCTGCCGAGCCCTGTTGAAGCCTGGGAAGCCGCAACATGGCTTTTGGCCAGCATCGCGGATTGCCACTTCGCATCGGGTAACTTCCTTGCGGTGAGGGAGAGCGCAACCCGAGCTGTGAACTGCCCCGGCGGCCTTGGGAATCCATTCGTCCACCTCCGCTTAGGGCAGGCCCAGTACGAACTCGGCAATGTCGAGCGAGCGAAGGACGAGTTGGCGCGCGCCTACATGGCGGCTGGCGACGAGATCTTCGAAGGGGACGACCCAAAATACTGGATGTTCATTCGTGAAATCCTTCGCCCGCCTGCTCGGGAGGTCGGCGAATGAAGGGGCCGTCCAACTAACAGCGGGGCTTCCGCAGCCGTGACCGGCTGAGGCTCCGCCCAACTCTCA
>DAORUA010000484.1:0-2791 GCA_035432945.1 Vicinamibacteria bacterium
GTGAAGTCGGGCGGCGAGTGGATCTCGAGCATTGCCGTCGAAGGGCAGATCATGGCCCACCCCGACGTGGCCGAAGCCGCGGTCATCGCGGTCTTCCATCCCAAGTGGGACGAGCGTCCGCTCGCCTGCGTGGTGCCGAAGGCCGAGGCGAAGGGCCGGCTCTCCAAGGACGACATCATCGAGCACCTGCGCCCGCACTTCGCCAAGTGGTGGCTGCCCGACGACGTCGTATTCGTTGAACAGATTCCCAAGACCTCGGTGGGAAAGTTCGACAAAAAGCTCCTTCGCGCGCAGTTCAAGGACCACGTGCTTCCGACCTGATTCCAATCGTTTGGATGGCCGGCCCCATGACGAAAAAAAGTGATGGGAAATCGCCGGACGCGGGTGCATACTACGCCCGCGCCCGGGCTGGCGGCGCTCACCAAGGAGACGGCATGAAAGCACGAAACCTCACCACCGCGCTCGCGATCCTCGCGGGCCTGTCGGTCCTGACCGCAGCCCCGGCCCTGGCCCAGACCACGCCCACCGGCACCATCACCGGCACCGTCGTCGACGCGCAGGGCGGCCTCCTGCCCGGTGTCTCCGTGACCGCGTCGTCGCCCTCCCTCCAGGGGACCCGCACCGCGGTCACCTCGAAGAACGGCGACTACATCATCCCCTTCCTTCCCGCGGGCGAGTACACGGTGAAGTTCGAACTCTCGGGCTTCACTCCCACCGTCCTCAACCTGCGCGTCCAGCTCGCGGAAACCGTGCCCCTGACCGCGACCCTCGCGGTGGGAGGGCTGACCGAGCAGGTGACCGTCACCGCGCAGGTCAACACCGATTTCACCCAGTCCTCCACCGCGGCGGCGAGCTACAAGGCCGAGCAGATCGAGCGGCTCCCCGTGGGCCGCGACATCCGCGGCGCGGTTCTCCTGGCCCCCGGCACCACCAGCACGGGCCCGAGCGGGAACGTCACCTTCTCCGGCGCCGCCTCGTACGAAGGGCTCTTCCTCCTGGACGGCGTGGTGCTGAACGAGACTCTGCGCAACCAGGAACGGCTCCTCTTCATCGAAGACGCGATCGAGGAGACCAAGACCTCCACCGCGGCCATCTCCGCCGAGTACGGCCGGTTTTCGGGCGGGGTCGCGAACGTCATCACCAAATCGGGCGGCAACGCCTTCAGCGGATCGGTGCGGGTGACCTTCGATAACGACAAGTGGCGCGCCCTCACCCCGTTCGAAGAGGGCCTGGTCTCGGACCCGCGGCGGGACGTGGTCGTTCCCACCTACGAAGCGACCCTCGGCGGACCCATCCTCAAGGACAAGCTGTGGTTCTTCGGCGCCGCCCGTTTCGCGGACGACAAGACGTCCGAGACCTCGGTCTTCACGAACATCGTCTACGACAACGGCGTCAACGACAAACGCTACGAGGGCAAACTGACCTATGCCATCACCTCCAAGCACACGGTGAAGGCGGCCTACACCAAGAAGGACAGGTTCGAAAGCAACAACACCTTCGGCGACATCATGGACCGGGCGAGCTTCTACGACTCGTGGGCGCCGGAGAACCTCCTGTCCGCGAACTACACGGGCGTCCTCTCCTCGAAGTTCTTCGTGGAGGCCCAGTTCTCGAGGCGCGAGTACTCCATCGTGGGCTCGGGCGCGCGGTTCACCGACATCGTCAAGGGCACCATGATCCAGGACCGCTCGCGCGGCAGCGCGCGCTGGAATTCGCCCACCTTCTGCGCGGTCTGCGGCCTGACCCCCGAACAGATCTCGGCCGGGGAGTTGAACGAGGAGAAGCGCAACAACCAGAACGCCATCCTGAAGGGCTCCTACTTCCTTTCGACCTCCAGCGCCGGCTCGCACAGCATGGTCTTCGGCGTCGACGGCTTCGAGGACACCCGCGAGAACAACAACTGGCAGTCGGGCAGCGAGTACCGCCTGCTCGCAAGCAACACCATCATCCGGGGCGAGAACCTGTATCCCGTGGTGCTGCCCGGCACGTCCAACACCGATGCCGCGGCCTCCTACATCCTGTGGACGCCCATTTTCGAGGCGACCCAGGGCAGCCGCCTGCGCACCTACTCCGCCTTCGTCAACGACTCGTGGACCCTGAACAAGAACTGGAGCTTCAACGTGGGCGGCCGGTTCGACAAGGCGGATGAGAAGGACCAGGCGGGTAACGTGGTCTCGAAGGACCAGGCCTGGAGCCCCCGACTGGCCGCCACCTTCGATCCCAGGGGGACGGGCAGGCTGACCTTCCGCGCGGGCCTCGCCCGGTATGTCATGCCCGTCACCAGCGGCATCGCCGACCTCGGATCGGGAGCGGGCCGGAGCGCCAGCTTCCAGTACGTCTATCGCGGCCCCGCCATCAACGCCGACCTGAATACCCCGAACCCGGTGAGCGCCGCGGATGCCTTGACCCAGATCTTCGCGTGGTTCAACGCGAACGGCGGGACGAGCCGGCCGCTGCGGCAGAATCCCAGTTACCCCGGGGTCAGCCGCAAGCTGGCGGACGACCTCAAGACCCCGAGCACCATGGAGTACACCATTGGCCTCGGGGGCATGATCGGGAACAAGGGCTCGTATCGAGTCGACGCCATCTACCGCGACTTCGACAATATGTTCACCGACCAGATCGTCCCCGGCGTGACCGTGGCCGACCCCGCCGGTCGGAGGTTCGACCTCACCACCGTGGTCAACACGAACGAGCTCGACCGCAAGTACAAGGCGGTTCAGGCCCAGATCCAGTACCGATTCAGCGAACAGGTCTCCCTGGGCGGCAACTACACGCTTTCGAACTCCTA
>DAORUA010000485.1:0-2777 GCA_035432945.1 Vicinamibacteria bacterium
TCCCTGGGACCAAACGGGTGGTCGAGCCTCCCCGCCCGCTGGAAAGCCTTGTGAATGGAGAGAAACCCCCAGCCCGGAGCGGCCTGCCGCAACCCAAGGTCCTCGGCGGAAAGCGTGTAGGTGATCGCCCCATCGACGGGAATCGCCTCTCCCGGTACCAGGGCGCTCAACTGCCGCACCGAGACCACCAGTTCGGTCTGCCCGGTCAGACGCGCGTCGACCACCACCGCCGAGCCCTGCCCGACCGTGGCTTCGTTCAGGGCATCGGTGGCCGGAAAGACCAGGAACTCCTCCGGATCACCATGCGCACAGTTCGTGCATCGATAGGCGGGGTTCTCCGCGGGCGCGACGCCGCTCGCGCGGTCGCGGTCGAGAATGGCAAGGCTGCCTCCACGTCGCTCGTTGTTGTAGGCGCCCACCAGGAGATACGAGCGTCCTCGCAACGTCGCGGGCCGGACGCTGAAGATGTATCCGTTGCTCCAGTACTCGGAGCGGATCTCTCCGGCGGGGGAAATCTCCTGGAGGACGCTCGGGAACCAGGGCACGTTGGCCGCGCTGACCCAGAGGCTGGGCGGACCGGCGGCATTCGGAAACACGTAGATCGAATAGGTGTTGAATCCCTGATAGGACTTCGTGCCATAGGTCACGGGCCTCCCGGGCACATGAGTGAAGCGCTGGGACCCGTCGGCGTTGAACACACGAAGACTGCCCCCCGAGCCCGACGCCGGGTTGACCAGCAGGAGCACCTCGTTCCGGCCATCGCCGTCGAGGTCTTCCACGGCGATGTGCCTGAAGGGATTGCCCTCGCTCAGGGCGCGGCGGGTGTCCACGCCAATGCCGTTGGGAGCTTCGATCCGCGTGGTCCAGATGGGCCGGCCGTCCGGCCCCCACGCCCGCAGGACGTTGCCTTCGAATGCTGCGCCCACGGGGTTGGGGCCCTTCTCTGCGCCGACTCCCATCGCCGACGTGTTCGCGAGAGTCATCGCGATTCCCCCCAGGCCGACCAGTACGATGGCGGACCAGATCCAGGCCCGGTTGAGCGGGCGCTGTGGAACCGATGGCGGAGGTGTCATCTCCGCCGCGGCCACCGGGATCGTTGGGATTCCGTTGTCGCCTGCATCACTCTCGCCGCCCGGCGACGCGGAGGCGCCCGCAGGCACCGGATCGGTGTCCCGGGCCTGGCCGCCCTTCAGGATCCAGGCGTCGATCTCGCTCTTGAGCGCGTAGACGATCTCGCCGCCCTCGCGACCGAGCCGGCGCACCGGGAGACCCATCTGGACCTCCCATCGCTGCACGGTTCTCACGCCCTTGCTCAGGTAGCCGGCGATCTCCTTCCAGCTGTTCAGCCGGTCCGCGGCGGTACCTTGCGGATCGGCGCCGTTGGGTGCGAGCGGGTTGTCATCCACCATGAGTCTGACCCGCGCGAATTGTACGCTGGTCCGTCCCTGGAAAGTCGCTCTTGATCAGGCGGTTACCGGATACGGGGAGACCCGATGGCGTGAGAAGGAGGTGGGTCCGGCCCTACGACCCCGCGCGGCTCGGCGCCGTGTCACGCGCTCTGGCAAACACCGGATCCCCCGCTGAGTCCTTCAACGGCACGAACCGCCCGCGGCTCCATCGCACGATCCCGGCAAGGTCGGCCTCGTCCTTCGGCCCGAACGCGTGATTCATCCGGCCCGTGCGCTCGTAGGTCTTGTGTATCGCGAGATACGACCACCCGGGAAGGAAGCCACGGAAGGACAGGTCCCCGACAGAGAGCGTGTAGTTGATCGTCCCCTCGAGCGTTGTCGCCTCTCCGGGCACGTTCGCCGAGGTCTGGAAGACCGTCACCACCACATCGTCCTGGCCGGTCAGGCGGGCGTCCACGACCACCGCCGAGCCCTGAAACTGCGTGGTCTCATTCATGATGTCCGCGCCGGGGAAGACCAGAAACTCCGAAGGCTCCCCGTCCGCGCAGTCCATGCAGCGGTAGGCCGGCTTCTCGGCGGGCGCGGTGCCGCTGGGGTGCGCGAGGTCCAGGAACGCGAGACTCCCGCCGTGGCGCTCATTGTTGTAGCCGCCGATCAGGAGGAACGGCCGCCCTCGGAGCGTGGCCGGGCGGATGGTGCGGATGTGCCCGTTGCTCCAGTACTCGGAAAGCACCTCGCCTCGGGGTGAAATCCGCTGGAGGAGGCTTGGGAAGAACGATACGTGCGCGGACGTCACCCAGAGATCGGGAGAGCCGTCCGCATCGCGGAAGATGTACAGGGAGTGTGTGTTGAATCCCCGGTAGACCTCCGAGCCGAAGGTCACCGGCCTTCCCGGCACGTGCGAGAACCGCGCCGACCCGTCCGCGTTGAAGACGCGGAGACTGTCGCCGGACCCGGTGGCGGAGACTGCGACGAGCAGAATCTCGTTGATGCCATCCGCATCCAGATCCTCGACCGCGATCCGTCTCACCTCTCGGGCCGGGTCGAGGTTGATTCGGGTGTCCAGCCGCGTGTCCGCGGGCGTCGCAATCGGCGTTCTCCAGATTGTCCTGCCATCGCTATCCCAGGCGCGCAGGAAGCCCCCCTCGAAGACCGCTCCCACCGGGTTCGGGACGGTTTGCGCGCGAAGGCCGCCCTGGCGCTGGGCGAGAGTCGCGGCCATCGCTGCGAAGCCGATGAAGATCAGGATCGCCCAGGCCCAGAGTGGAGCCGCGAACCGCGGCGCCGCGGCCGGTGGCGGTGGCGACACCTCCGGCGTAAGCACGGGGACGGGCGCGACTTCGGGGGGCGCATCGGACGTCTCCTGCG
>DAORUA010000486.1:0-2777 GCA_035432945.1 Vicinamibacteria bacterium
GCGAGGGGGATTCGACTCAGGCGCTGGGAATTCAGGACCACGACCAGGCTGGAGACGATCATGGCGAGGGCGCCGAAGAGGGGATGGAGGCGGCCCGAGACCGCGAGGCCCACACCCACGAGGTTGTAGAAGAAAGCCCAGAAGAGATTCCATCGCGCGACCTTGAGTGTCGCGCGGGACAGGCGAATCAGCCAGGGCAGACGGGTGAGATCCCCTCCGAGGATGGTGACGTCCGCGAGCTCGCGCGCGAGATCGGTTCCACCTTCGAGGGTCACGCCCACCGCGGCGCGGGAGAGCGCGGGCGCGTCGTTGATGCCGTCGCCGACCATGATCGCCGCATCGCCGCCATTCGTTTCCGAGTCGAGTCGAGCCACCTTCTGTTCCGGGGTCAGACCCCCGGAGCCGGCGATGTCGCCGAGGCCGCGGGCGATGGCCAGGACCGCCGCCGGGTTGTCTCCCGAGAGGATCTCGGAAGGGAGCCCGAGGGTGCGCAGCTCGCGGAGGGCGGGAGCCGCCGAGGGCCTCGGGCTGTCCAGAAGCTCGAAGCGCGCGAGTCCTCGCCCGTTGAGCGACAGCCAGATCTCGGTCGCGCCGGGCATCTCCAGGGCCGAGTCGACGCCCGCGAACGCGGCCGTTCCCACCCGCAGCTCTCCGCCGTCCGCGATGCCGCTGGCTCCGCGGCCCGGCGCCGCCCGGAAGCCCGATACCGCGGCCGCGACCACGCCGCGCGCCTCCGCGAATCGAACGATGGCCCGGGCCACCGGATGCTCGGAGTGCCGCTCGATTCCGGCGGCGAGGGACAAGGCCTTCGCGTCCTCATCCGCGCCGCCGGTGGGGAAGAAGCCCACCACCCGCGGCCAGCCGCTGGTGAGCGTGCCCGTCTTGTCGAAGAAGACCCGATTGGCCCTGGCCAGGCGCTCGAAGGTCTCGCCGGCGCGCACCAGGACGCCCGAAGAGGCGGCGCGCCCCGAAGCCGCGACCGCGGCGAGGGGAGTGGCGATCCCGATGGCGCAGGGACAGGCGATGAGGAGCACGCAGAGCGCGTTCAGCACCCCGGCGCCGAGGTCCTGGGCGAAGGTCCAATAGACGAAGGTCGAGGCGGCGATGAGCAGGATCACGGGGACGAACCTCGCGCTGACTCGATCGACGAGAGCGGCGAGCGGATACCGTCCGAGCCGCGCTTCCTCCACGATGCGGACGATCCGGGCCAGGGTCGTGTCCCCTCCGCGCCGGAGGACTTCGACCTCGAGCGCGCCGTCGAGATTGAGCGTGCCCGCGGACACCGGGTCTCCAGCGCGCCGGTGGACGGGCATCGACTCGCCCGTGATCTCGGCTTCCGAAACCCCCGCCTCCCCTTCCCGGATCACCCCGTCCACGGGAATGCGCTCGCCCGGGCGCACGCGCACGCGGTCCAGGGCCTCCAGGCGATCGACCGCCACCCGCTCGTCGCCGAGGGGAGTGATTCGCCAGGCCTCGGTGGGCATGCTCGCGGCGAGACGGCTCAGGGCATCGTGGGTCCGGGCGCGCGTGGCCGCCTCGAGATACCGGCCGATGGTCATGAAGAGGAGGATGCCGCAGGCGGTGTCGAGATAGAGCGGGCCCCTCCCGACCAGCACCGACCACGCGGAGATGAGGTACGCGGCGCCTACCCCGAGGACGATCAGCACGTCGGTGTCGAGGAACATGCGGCGGCCGCGGCGGAGGCCGCGCGACACGAAAGGAGCCCCGAGGAGCAGCACCGATGGCGTCGCGAGCCCGAGCAGCGCCCAGCGGACCCAGGCCTCGCCGGCCAGCCGATCCGCCTCCTGGCCGCCCGTGTACAGCACGAAGCTCAGCATCATCACGTTCATCGAGAAGAAGGCCCCGAGTCCCAGCGCCATCAGCATCCCCGCGGCGGCGCCGTCGCCCGCGAGTCCCCCGGTGATTCGATGAGCGAGAGCGCATCCGCCGCAACAGAAGAGGACCGCATCTTCCGCCGGGTCTGACCCACCCCCCACCGGAAGCGAGCAATGCGCGCAGAGCCTGGTGGCCCGCGGGCGCTCCACCGAACGCGCGGTCGGAACGGGCAATGCCGAGGCCAGGGTGTTCAACGCCGTCTCCGCTCGCTCAGCGCGGGGAGGCCGCGGGTGCTGCGGCCACCGGCTTGCCGGTTTCCAGATCCAGGAGGACCGGGTTCGCCTCCTCGGCGAGGCGCCAGGTGATGCCCATGATGATGAAGAAGAGAATGGTGGTTCCCACCAGGAGGACCTGGAGCAGGCGGCCCTCGCCAGGGATGAATGAAGCGCGGGGTGTGGTCATGATGGCCTTCCTGAAGTTCGCGCGAAGAAGGATGCGGGGAAACGGCGCGGCGCGCTGCCACCCTCGATCACCCAGGAGAACGGCGTGGGTCCTTTGGCGGCGTCTTTCCGGGGGATGCGCACGACCAGCGTGAATCGCTTCTCTTCACCTGGAGCGAGGCGTGCGGCCTCGAGACCGGCCACCTGGGTGGTGGCGGGAAGGCCCTCCACGCGGCCCTTCAATTCAACCGCCGTCCTCGTGTGGTTCGTCGCGCGGAGGAGGTAGTGCGACTCGATCACATCGCCGGCGCTTGCGCCGGGTCCGGTTTGCGCGGCGCGGGTCGCCGCCTCGTCCATATAGACCGGGGACAGGCGGATTTCGAAGCCTCAGGCTCGACGAGCCGCCTCGCGGATGACGAGGCCGGTGGGGAGGCCTACGCAGAGAATGTGGGTCAGGATGCCATCGATCAGCACGGCCGGAGGGTGCTTCACCGATCCGAT
>DAORUA010000487.1:0-2775 GCA_035432945.1 Vicinamibacteria bacterium
TCCTCCGACGAACGCAATCGTCTGGCCGTCCGTCTGCTGGGCTGCCTCGACGATCCCGACCCCGCGATCCGCGACGGCGTCGTGTTCGAAGCCCTCTCGACCTGGCTGCGCGGCAAAGCGCTCTCGCCCCCCACCATAGCCGCGCTCGAGTCGTCGCTGCGCGCCACCCTCATGGGCGAAAAGGACGGGCCGGGTTTCCGCCTCCCCTTCGCCGCACTGGTCCTCTCCGAAGTGGCGCGCGCGGATCGGATCGAGCCCGTCTTCACGGAAGAGATCCGGGCCGGCCTGGTGGAGGTGGCAGCCGCAAGCCTCATGCGCGTCGACGACTACCGCGGCTTCCATCCGACCGAAGGCTGGCGTCACGGGGTCGCGCACGGAGCCGATCTCGTGCTCCAGCTCGCCTTGAATCCTCGCGTGGCCGCCCCGGGCCTGCGCCGGCTGATGGAGGCCACGGCCACCCAGATCGCGCCGCGGGGCGCCGTGTTCTACACCTTCGGCGAGCCCGAGAGAATGGCGCGCGCGGTGGTCTTCGCCTATCGGCGCGGTCTCCTCGACGCCGCGTTCTGGGAGGCCTGGTTCGCAGGCCTCGCGAACCCGAAGCCCCTCGCCGACTGGGGCGCGGCCTTCCTCCAGGTCGAAGGGCTGGCGAAGCGGCACAACACGCTCGCATTCCTTCACGCTCTCTCGTTCGCGGGCCGCGCGGGCGGCGACGAGGCCGGGAAAGCCATCGGAGCCCTCGCCGACAAGGCCGCGGCTCAGATCGGGAGCTAGGGCCTCGCGCGAAGGGCCACCAGGGTTCGATCGTCCTGCGGTTCGGGGCCCGCGAAACCCTCGACTTCCGCGAGAAGGCGCGCGGGCAGATCGGCGAGCGGTTCGAGCCGGCGGCTCAGGAGGGACTCGGCCAGCCGCGTTTCGCCGAACTCGTCGCCACCTTCGGCCGCGCCGGAATCGTCCAGCCCGCGGGCCTCGGTCACCCCGTCCGAGTAGATGAGAAGCGTATCACCCGGCCGGAACTCGATCTCCGCCTCCTGAGCCGTCCACTTCTCGATCAGGCCGAGCGCGGGAGCGGTTGAAGCAAGGGTCTGGAGCCCGCCTTGCGCCCGCGCCAGCAGGGGCGCGTTGTGACCGCAGTTGACGTAGCGCATCCGCCGCGTCGCGTCGTCATAGACGCCGAGGAAGAGGGTGGCGAAGTGCTCGGGCGCGGTGGCCGCGAAGAACAGCCGGTTCACAACCTCGATAAGGCGAGGGAGATCTCCGCACAGGGCCGAGGCCTGACTGCGAAGGGTGGCCTGGAGGTTCGCCCACAGGATCGCACCCGGCACTCCCTTGCCCGACACGTCGGCGAGCACCACCGCCATCCGGCCGCCGCCCAGGTCGATGAAGTCGTAGCCATCGCCGCCCACCGCTCCCGCCTCGTGACAACGGGCCGCTGCCTCGAGGGTGGCCAGGCGCGGAAGGGCCTGGGGCTGCAGGCGCGACTGGACCCGGCGGGCGCCATCGAGGTCGCGGCTCCGCGCCGCGCGCTCCGCGTTGCGTCCGTGACGGTCCCGGCGGATCTGCGCCTGTGCGCGCACCGTCTTCACCAGGGTCGCGTTGTCCCAGGGTTTGAGCACAAAGTCCCCGGCGCCACGGCGCATGGCCTCGATAGCGATGTCGATGGTGGCCCACGCGGTCATCGCGACCACGGGAAGGTCGAGATCAAGAGCCTTGATCCGCGGCAGGAGGTCGAGGCCCTCTCCGCCCGAGGTGGTGTCGCGCGTGTAGTTCAAGTCCATCAGCACGACGTCGAACCGACGACCGGCGATCGCGTTCAGCACCGCCTCCGGGGAATCCGCCATCTGGGCGTCGAACCCCGCGCACTTGAGGGCCAGGTGAAGCGAGGTTCGGACGTCGGGCTGATCGTCGGCGACGAGAACCGACGGGAGGACCGAGATGGCGGTCATGGGGCTTTCCCTAGAAAGCGCCGTGCCAACGGGCGCTCCGGTTCCAAGTAATTGTTCTCTCGCGCCTTACGCCCTGCCCTGATCCGACCCCACCGTCCGTTTGTGGGACGCGCCCGTCGCGACGGCGACTTCTACTTCCTGCAGGGGCTCGGGCGCACGATCTTCGGATCGAGACCCGGCGGAGCCGGCCTCACGATCGCGGCGTCAAATCCAGGGTCGGCCTTGAGCACCCTGATGGTGCAGGTCATCTCCGCCGTGCCGGCGCCTTGCTCCGCGGTTCGGGAGGGCTCGTCGGATGGCGCTTCCTGCGCCATCCGCACCGAGGAGCCAAACGGCTTCGCCCTCTGTTGAAACCACTCCCTCTGTGGCGCGCTCAGGGTCACGCCCCGGAATTGGCCAGGAGGCGCGGTCTTCGTGCTGCCGTCCGAGGCGGCGAGGGCCAGCATCAGCAGAATCAACATGGCTAGCTCGAAGGGCCAGGTGGCGGGTCGCCCGAATCCTGATTCTCCACCACCTGCCTGGACCGCTCCTCGACCACGTAGCGTTTCCCCGGCTCCATGATCGACTGAATCTCCAGGAACGCAGTCCCCAGCGCTCCGCTGCTCCCTCGGCGCCTGACGTAGTAGATCCAGCCGCGCCGTTCCGCCCATGTCGCGAGACGATGAAGGCCGTAGAGGCCTCCGATCGCGGCCGCGAGTCCCGCCAGAATCATCGGCCCGCAGTCTACGGCCGACTCCCGCGCCGGCGATCGGTGAGGTGTTAGCCTTTCCCGCGATGTCCGATGGCACTCTCGATCCGCGCCTCATATCGGACACGGTCGACCGGCTTCGCC
>DAORUA010000488.1:0-2772 GCA_035432945.1 Vicinamibacteria bacterium
GCGCTCGTCACCCACTTCGCGCGCAGGCGCCGCCCGGCCTCTTTGGTGAGGACCTTGAAGAAGCGCTCCGCGCGGTTGCGCAGGTTCGCGACCTCGGCCAGGACCTCGGGCGAGTTGATCCGCGCGGCCGCGAGTTCGCGCTCGATGTCGCGGCAAAGCTCCTCGGTACGGTTCCATGAGACCTGGGCGCCGAAGTGCTGGGTGGCCGCGGCTTCGAGCTGGTGGGCCTCATCGAGGATCAGGACATCGTAGGCGGGGATCACTTCGCCGTAGTCGTTCTCTCGGATGGCCAGATCGGCGACGAGCAGGTGATGGTTCACCACCACGATCTCCGCTTCGGCCCCGCGCTTCCGCATCTCGGTCACGAAGCAGCGCTGGTACTCGGCGCACTTCTGGCCGATGCAGTTCTCGCTGGTGGCGGAGATCTCGCGCCAGAAGTGAACCGAGTCCGGGAGGCCGTCGATCTCCGCGCGGTCGCCCACCACCGTCTCCTTCGCCCACTCCTCCACCGAGCGGAAGAGGGGAATCTCGTCCATCTTGTGGAACTGACCCGAGGTCTGGAACGACGCGAAACGAAGGCGGCAGAGGTAGTTGCCCCGGCCCTTCATCAGCGCGACCTTCACATCGCGGCCGAGCGCCTCCGCGACGAGCGGAATGTCCTTGTCGACGAGCTGGTCCTGGAGGTTCTTGGTTCCGGTGGAGATGACGATCCGCTTCCCCGCCGCGATGGCGGGGACGAGGTAGGCCACGGTCTTGCCCGTGCCCGTGCCCGCCTCGGCGAGAAGGATGCCGCCGTTGGTGATGGTCTCGGCGATGGCGAGGCAGAGCTGCTGCTGGGAGATCCGTTCTTCGTAGGACGGGAAGACGGAAGCGAGACGGCCCCCCGGACCGAAGAAATTTGCGTCCAGCCTCACGCGGGGGTGGGGGTAAGCAGCGAGGCGTAGAGGGGGAAGCGGGAGCAGAGGGTCTCCACCGACTTGCGGACTTCGGCGATGGTGGTTTCGTTGTCCGAGCCCTTGAGCGCCTTGCCGAACAGGCGGCCTATCTCTTCCATCTCCGCGGTTCCCATGCCCCGCGTGGTGAGGGCGGGGGTGCCGACGCGGACGCCCGACGCGGTCATCGGCGGATTCGGATCGAAGGGGATGGTGTTCTTGTTCACGGTGATGCCGGCGTGCTCGAGCGTCTTCTCCGCCACCTTGCCGGTGAGACCGCGGGAGAACACGTCGATCAGGACGAGGTGATTGTCGGTGCCGCCGGAGACGATCCGGAAGCCCTCGTCCGCGATGGTCTTCGCGAGCACGCTCGCGTTCGCGACCACGCGCTGCTGGTACGCCTTGAACTCGGGCTGAAGCGCTTCCTTGAACGCCACCGCCTTGGCCGCGATGACGTGCATCAGCGGCCCGCCCTGGATCCCGGGGAAGACCGCGCGGTCGAGGTCCTTGGCGAGTTCCGCCTTGCACATGGCGAGGCCGCCCCGCGGCCCGCGCAGGGTCTTGTGGGTGGTGGTGGTCACGAAGTCGGCATGGGGCACGGGCGAGGGATGGAGGCCGGTGACCACGAGGCCCGCAATGTGCGCGATGTCGGCCATCAGCAGAGCGCCCGCCTCGTCGGCGATCCGCTTGAGGGCCATGAAGTCGATGGTCCGCGGATAAGCGGAAGCACCGCAGATGATGAGCTTCGGCCGGGTCTCGAGGGCCTTGGCCCGGAGGGCGTCGAGGTCGATCCGCTCGTCTTCCTTGCGGACGCCGTAGGGCACGATCTTGAAGTAGAGACCGGAGAAGTTGAGAGGATGTCCGTGGCTCAGGTGGCCGCCGTGGGAAAGGTCCATGCCCATGATGGTGTCGCCGGGCTTGACGCAGGCCACGAGCACCGACATGTTGGCCTGGGCGCCCGAATGGGGCTGGACGTTCGCGTGGCCGCAGCCGAAGAGCTGTTTCACCCGATCGCGCGCGAGGTCCTCGATGACATCCGCGAACTCGCAGCCTCCGTAGTAGCGCTTCCCTGGATAACCCTCGGCGTACTTGTTGGTGAGGACCGTGCCCATGGCCTGCAGCACCGCCTCGGAGACGAAATTCTCGGAGGCGATCATCTCGAGCTGGGCCCCCTGCCGCCGCACCTCGTTCTGGATGGCCTGGGCGACGTCGGAATCGGTCTTCTGGAGGGCTTTCATGGGCGCCAATGTTACTAGGTGCGATATGTTGTCCTCGTGAGCCATGAGAGCCAGCGCGCCGCGATCATCGAGGTCGGCCTGCGCCTGTACCAGAAAGGCCTGGTCACCGCCACCGAGGGCAACATCTCGATGCGGGTCGAAAACGGTCACCTGGTCACGGCCAGCGGAGTGAGCAAGGGGTCCCTCACCCCGGAGCAGCTCATCTTCATCGACCACGACGGCCACAAGCCCTCGAGCGGGCCCGCGGTTTCGTCCGAGGACTTGATGCACGCCGCGATCTACCGCCGCCGCCCGGACGTGCACGCGGTGGTTCACGCTCACCCGCCGGCCGCCACCGCGTTCGCGGTCGCCCGCGTTCCCCTCGACTCGCGGATCCTGGCCGAGGCGGTGGTGGTGCTCGGGACCATCCCGCTCACCCGCTACGCGACGCCGGGCACGGCCGAACTCGCGAACATCGTGGCCGAAGGCCTGGGAAACGGCAACGCCGCCCTGCTCGCGAACCACGGCGCGATCACGGTGGGCCAGACCCTCACCCAGGCGCATCACCGCATGGAGACGCTCGAGCACGTGGCGCGCGTGGCCGTGATGGCGCGGTTGCTGGG
>DAORUA010000489.1:0-2770 GCA_035432945.1 Vicinamibacteria bacterium
CCGCCCATCTCGAAGTAGGCGGCGGGATCGCCCATGGGAAGCGGCTGCTCGAACAGCGCGAACTGGACGCCGGTCACGACGAGGGATGAGGCGAACGCGAGCGCGGTCAGCGGGCTCACTCGGGCCGGCCCGGGAAGCCGGGCCAGCCGGAGAGCGAGGGCGAGAGGAGTGAACACGATCACGACGGCAAGCGCGGGCATCAGCTGCGCGAGCGCGATCGCCGCGAATGTCCCGGAGAGAGTGCCCCTCGAGACCGCGAAGCTCGCCGCGAGCAGAACCACACTCGCGGCCAGCGCCGGCTTCGCGCCGCGGGAGGCGGCCGCGACCGCCAGGACCCCCGCGATGGCGAGCAGGGCCAGGGCGCCCGCGGGGCGATGCGCGCGCTCCACCACGATCTCATGAAGGCGGATGCGCGACGCCGACTCGACGACGACCGGGCCCCCCTCGGGGAGATCGAGCCGGACCTCCGCGGGCTGATCGGACGCCGCGAGCGTGCGCTCCACGCCGGGAGCCCGGAGTCGAACGATCCCGGACCCGGAGAGCCGCACGGTCAGGGTGAGACGCTCGCCGGGCAGGTCGATGGAGCCCTCTCCTTCCGAAACGATCCCCTGCAGATCCAGCCGCCCTCGCCCGAACCCGGTCGTGAGACCGTGGGCCCCGTGGTTGGCCGGGGCCGCCATGCGCGTGGCGAGTGCGGGGAGAAGGCTCAACCCGGCGAGGACCGCGACCCCGAGCGCGCGGGTCCGAGGGGTCAACCGAGCTCCGAGTACCGGGTCAGCTGGACGTTGTGACGCGCCAGCATGTCGCGCACGTCCGTGGCCTTGATCGCGGCGAGTTCCTGCTGCCAATTGAAGCCCCAGGCCGGGTACTCGCGTTCGAGCGCCTTCTGATCGACCCCGGGGTGCACGACCAGCTCCGTTACTCCGGCCGGGAGCTTCGGTATCCCCGCGATCAGGTCGCGCGAGGTGATGCGGCCGCTCGGAGACGGCAGCCACAGGGTGTCCGGGGTCCGGATGCCGCGGGAGCGCGCGGCGCGCTGAACCCCCTTCGCGAGGGGAGCGAGGAGCAGGGTGAACTTGGTTCTCGCCGGCACCACACGCCCGCCCGCCCGGAGACCGCGGATCTCGTAGTGCTCGGCCAGCCGGAACAGCGTTTTTCGAATCTGGGGAAAGAAGTGGGTGTGCTGGTGAGAGTCGAGATGGGAAATGGCGAGGCCGGCCTTCATGACCCGCTGGATCTGCGCGTCGAGCTCCAGCTCGATCTCCTCGGGGTCGATGCGCCCCTTCAGGAGGCCGAAGAAGAGCTGCCGGTAGCCTTTCGGAAGCTCGCCTTTCGGAGCCAGCGTCTTCAGGATGTTCGGACCGAGGAGCGGCCGTTCCCCGACCAGGGTCAGGTGGATCCCCAGGCCGATCTTCCGCCGTCTTTCGACCAGCCGGCAGGCGTGCTCGAACGCGCGGCCGCAGGGCACGATCGACGCGGAGGTGACGATGCCTTCCTCGTGCGCCTCGAGCACACCCCGGTTGATCGCTTCGTGCAGCCCAAGGTCGTCGCCGCTGACGATGAGCTTCCGGGTCACGCCGGTCTCCGCGCGGTGAGGAGAAGGTGGGGCGAGGCGTAGCCCGAATCGAGGGGAGACAGGGTCACGTCCTCGAATCCGACGCTCAGAAGCCTCTGCCTCAGCTCGTCCCCGCTCTCAAAATGCATGGTGTCGCCCTTCGTGATCCGAAGGATCCGCGTGCTCATGAACTCCTGAAGCTTCAGCCGCTCGAACTTCCACCAGGGCTCGGTTCCGATCTCCTTCAGGACAAAGATACCCCCGGGCCGCAACTTCTCGAGGCAGTTCTTCAGAAAGGGCGTCCATGAACCCTCCGGCACGAGGTACAGGACGTCGATCAGGCTCACCGCGTCGAAGCCCCCCTCCGGAACGGCCTCGAGGGGCGCCACGCGGAACTCCACGTTGGTCCGTGCTCCCACGCTGGCGCGAGCCGACCGTATCTTGGTTTCCGACAGATCGACGCCGAGGACGCGGGCGGCGGAACTCCGCAACGCCACTTCGTTCGCGACGAGGCCATGGCCGCAGCCCACGTCGAGGAGGGAGCCGTCCCGGGGCAACGCCGCCACGACCGCGTCAAGCGGCGCCGACCACGCGCGCAGGCGGGTGTGGAGCCGCACGCCGGGCGACTGATCAAGGTAGAGCGAAAGGGCCTGCATGAAGGAAGGGGAGGAGGCTCAGGCCACGTCACGGCGCAGCGCCAGCATCTCGCGCAGGATCTTCACGATCACCGCGGGGGAGGAAAGCGTCGACACCCCGCGCGAGCGCGGGAAGTAGTCGACCCCGATCTGGATGATGTGGGCGCCCGCCTTGCGCGCGCGGCAGAGAAACTCCACGTCGATGAAGCTCCCGTCGCTCTTGAGCGTGAATTTGCTCAGCAGCTCGCGCTTGAAGAGCTTGAAGGAGAAGTTCACGTCCTTGATGGCGAGCCCGAACAGGGCGCGCACCAGCGAGTTGTAGAAGAAGGAATAGACGGTCCGGAGCAGGCCCTCCGAGGTCCGGTCGAAGCGGTAGGCGGACACCACGTCGGCCTTCTGCACTTCGAGCAGACGCACCGCACGACGAACCTCGTGAAGGTCGAAAGGAAGGTCGGCGTCGGTGTAGAGCACCAGCTCCCTGGTGGCGACCGCGTAGCCCGCGCGCAGGGTGCCGCCAAGCTTCAGGTTCTTCGGGTTGTGGACGGCCTTGACCCGCGGGTCCCGGGCGCACAGCGAGTCG
>DAORUA010000490.1:0-2769 GCA_035432945.1 Vicinamibacteria bacterium
CGAGCGCGGTGATGCCGTCAGCCAGGCCGAACGGTGGCAGGGTGGGCGGCCCATCCGCGGGGCCGGTGATCGCCGCAAAACCGCTCATCGACTCCGCCAGGGTGCCGAAGCCCGGGCGGCGCCGGTACGGACCCTCCTGCCCGAACCCGGTGACCCGGGCGATCACGAGACCGGGGTTCCGCGCATGGAGCTCGGCGGGCCCGATGTTCCAGCCCTCCAGGGTCCCCGGCCGGAAGTTCTCGATCAGCACGTCGGCCTGCGCCGCGAGATCGAGCAGGATGGCCTGCGCCTCCGTCCTGGAGAGATTGAGCGTGATCGCGCGCTTGTTGCGGCCGATCATCTTCCACCACAGGTTGATCCCGTTCTTCACGTGACCGTGAGAGCGCACGGGATCGCCCTTGGGGTGCTCGATCTTGATCACATCCGCGCCGAAGTCTCCGAGCAGCGTGGCGGCCAGGGGACCGGCGAACAGCGTGGCCAGATCCAGCACCTTGATCCCCTGCAGAGGTCCGGCGGGCTTCTCGTGATTGGCGTTCATAGGCGAGGGAGGGTTCTTCGAGCGCGGACTGGTTGTCCTAAAGTTATGACATTATACCCGCGACGCTCATGCCCTTTCCCGAGTCGCCCTTCGGCCGCGGCATCTTCCCCCGCCCTGGCGGACCGACCCACTCGCCGTGACCGCTCTCTTCCGCGGACGTTACCGGTACGCCATCGCGCTGCTGCTTTTCGCGGCGGCCACCATCAACTACATAGACCGGCAGAGCATCTCCATCGCGGAGAGGGAACTGAAGCGCGAGTTCGCCCTCACTCCCCAGCAGTACGGGGACATCCTGTCCTGGTTCTTCCTGGCTTACGCCCTCGGGCAAGTCGGCGCCGGGTGGGTGGTGGACCGGATCGGGGCGAAGAAGGGCTTCACCATCGCGGTCGCGTTCTGGTCGATCGCGAACATGGCGCACGCGCTCGGAAGCGGGGTCAGGAGCTTCTCCGCCCTGCGGTTCGGACTCGGGCTGTTCGAGGCCGCGAACTACCCCGCGGCGATCAAGGCCATATCCGAGTGGTTTCCCCGCGAGGAACGCTCGACCGCGGTCGGTCTGGTGACGGCCGGCGTCGGGTTCGGCGCGATCGTGGCCGGGCCGTTCGTGGCCTGGCTGATCGTCACCACGGGCTGGCGGGGTGCGTTCGTCCTGACCGGCGCCCTGGGCCTGTTCTGGCTGATCTTCTGGCTTCTGCTCTATGGATCGCCGGAGACGCATCCTGCCGTGACCAATGAAGAGCGCCGGCTGATCGCCGGCGGGACCGTCGTAGCCGACTCTGAAGGGCGTTCCACCCTGTGGTCCCTGCTCAAGCGCCGGGAGACCTGGGGCCTGATGCTGTCCCGCTTCGTCTCGGACGGGGCCTTCTACTTCTTCGCCACCTGGCTTCCCAAGTACCTTGGCGATGTGCGCAACCTGTCCCTCGCGCAGATCGGCTGGATGGTCTCGATTCCCTTCATTGCCGCCGATCTCGGCAGCGTGGCCGGAGGCTTCGCGGGCACCGCCCTCATCCGGCGCGGCTTCAGCATCGACGCCTCGAGGAAGCTTCTCATGTGGGCGGGCGCCCTCATGGTCCCGGTCTCCCTGCTGGCCCTGACCGCCGAGACTCCCATCGAAGCGCTTCTGTGGATCGGGGTCGGCATGTTCGGGATCCAGGTCAAGTCGGCTTCGCTCTTCACCGTGCCCGCCGACATCTTTCGGCCTCAGGATCTCGGCCTCGCCTGGGGGCTTTCCGGCGCCGCTGGAAGCTACGGCGGTTCGCTCTTCGCTCCGCTTGTCGGCTTCCTGGTGACCCGGTACTCCTACACCCCGGTCTTCTGGATCGTCTCCGCGATGCACGTGGTCTCGTGCATCATCGTGATGGTGCTCCTCCCCCGGATCGGCGCAGGCCGGACCGCCGCCTCCCCGCAGGCAGTCTCGCCGCGCTCCTGACCTACTTCCCGGTCCAGTGCCTCAGGTACCGCTCCACGAGCTCGGTATCCGAAACCCGGATGGCGCGGGCGAACTCGATGAGAAACCCTCTCGCGAACACGCGACCCGGAAGGGCCTCATGCCGGTCTTCCTCCAGGGCCCTCAGAAACCGCGCCCCGACCTTGCTGAGCGCGGCGATCTGGTCGATGGACAGGTGGCGGCTTTCCCTCAGGGCCTTCAGCACGGAGCCGTTCACCATCTCGGGCACCCGCGCCGGCTCGACCGCAACCTCGGTCAGGGCCGGATCGGGCACTTGATTGGGCCGCGACAGTCGGCCGCCTTCCGGAGGGTTGGCCTCAGGGTGGACCGAACCGGGCTCCTGGGGCGGCAGGGTGCGGACTCCCTGAGCGGTCAGGTGAATGTCGTAGTCCCGGCGCACGTTGGGGTTCGAGAGCGCGGCGTAAGCCTCCTCCACCAGGGCGAGCATCTGGTCACGCTCCTGGGCGGTGAGGAGGCCGTAGGTGGGCGTGGCTTCTCCCGAATACAGGCTCCGGGCAAAGCGGTAGGCCGCCTGGATCTGGCCTGAGCCCGAATGCGGGGCGACGCCGAGAATCTCGTAGTAGTTCTTGTTCATTACCGTGCGTTCATACGGATCAGAATACCGGGGACTGGTCGGCGCGCTGAAGGAGGTTTCGGGCGAGGCGCCTGATGTCCTCGGCCGCTCGCGAGCGACTCGCGTCGACCATGAACATCTTCCCCCTCCGGAGGGTTCGCCAGACCGCGTCATCGTGATGGACGAAACCGGAGTAGGTCATGGGAAGACCGA
>DAORUA010000491.1:0-2753 GCA_035432945.1 Vicinamibacteria bacterium
CCGCCACTCTCCCGCCGCGCATCGCCGAGATCGCGAACAAGCACCTCAAGAACCCCGTGCGCGTTCGCATCGATCGTGAAGTGGTGCCCGCGGGTTCGGCTCCCCGCGTCCGGCAGGTCGCCTACGTGGTCGGCCGCGCGCACAAGATGGCGACCCTCGGCCGCGTCCTCGACGTGGAGAATCCCACCTCGGCCATCGTCTTCTGCCGCACCCGCACCGAGGTCGACGAGCTTTGCGAGTCGCTCAACGGCCGGGGTTATCGCGCCGAGGCCCTGCACGGCGGTCTGTCGCAGGAGCAGCGCGACCGGGTGATGAAGAAGTTCCGCGCCAACACCGCCGACCTGCTCATCGCCACCGACGTGGCCGCGCGCGGGCTCGACGTCGAGCACGTGTCGCACGTGGTGAACTACGACGTGCCCACGTCGGCGGAGGCTTACGTCCACAGGATCGGCCGCACCGGCCGCGCCGGTCGCGAGGGGGTGGCGATCACACTGGCCGAGCCCCGCGAGCATCGACTCCTCCGCAACATCGAGTTCCTGACCAAGCAGAAGATCCAGATCGCGGCGGTGCCCACGGTGGCCGACTTGCGGGCGCGCCGGATCGAAATGACCAAGGCTTCCCTGCGGGAGACCATCGTCGCGGGCGACCTCGATCATTTCCGCGCCCTGGTCGACTCCCTCGCCCAGGAATTCGACATCATGGACGTCGCGGCGGCGGCGGTGAAGATGGCGGACACGAAGGATGGCGCCGAGGTCGAGGAGATCCCGTCGGTCACGATCCGGCCGGATCGGCCCGACCGGCCCGGCGTCGGCGCGAAGCCTGGCCCTGGGCCACGCCACGACCGCGGGCCCGCGCCCCGGGCGGGCGCGGCCGGAATGACGGAGGGCAAGCCTCCCGGCAAGGGCTTCAGCAAAAAGCGCATCACGCCGGAATGGGATATCGCGCGTCTCTACATCGGCGCGGGCCGGGCCGCCAATGTGCGGCCGGGAGACCTCGTGGGCGCCATCGTCAACGAGGCCGGAGTCGACGCTCGCGCCATCGGCGCCATCCAGATCACGGATCGCTTCTCGCTGGTGGAGGTCCCGGCCGACATCGCCGACAGCATCATCGAGACCCTGCGGGCGACCACCATCAAGGGAAAGCGGGTGCCGGTCCGTCGGGATCACAAGCAGGACTGGAAGAGCTGAGGTCGGAGCCCTCTCGCCAAAGCCTGTCGGGGCGAGGCCGGCGTCCTTACCAGAGGGTGATATTGTTTCATCTTGTAAGGAGAGCGGATGAGCACCACAACCCTCACGTCCAAGGGCCAGATCACCTTGACCAAGGCCGTGCGCGATCGACTGTCGCTCAAGCAGGGTGACCGGCTCCAGATTGGAGTCAGCCGCGATGGATCGGTGACCCTGAAGCGGGAGCAGTTGCCTTCCCTCGACAGCGCTTTCGGGATGCTCAACCGCCTGGCTCTTCCCAAGCCTCCTTCGATCCCGGAGATGCGAACGGCGGTGCTGGCCCGGGCCAGGCGCAAGCACTCCGGGAAGCACGCGTGATCGCACTCGATACGAACGTTCTCATCCGGTTCCTGGTCAGGGACGACGAGCCGCAGGCGCTGCGGGCCCGCGCGCTGCTGGAGGCCTGCCGCGAGAGAGGCGAGGCGTGCCTCATCACCCATCCCGTGCTGTGCGAGGTCGAGTGGGTGCTGGACAGCGTCTACAAGGCCTCTCGTGCAAACATCGGCGCGGCCCTTCGAACTCTACAGGCCACTCCGCCCTTCGCCCTGGAAGATGAGGGGCTGGTTGAGCGGGCGCTCCGGAGCTATGCCCGGGGGAAGGGAGACTTCTCCGACTACCTTCTTGGCGAGATCGGTGAAGCGCGCGGCGCCCGAACCACGTTCACCTTCGACCGCAAGCTGCGTGGGCGCGGAGGATTTACCCTTCTCTAGCCGGCACCACTCGCCACGGCAGCATCCCACTACCCCGCTCGTGCTGTCCGTCTGCTCCCCACTACGGTGGAGTAGGGCGCTGGCGCGGTATCCCGTAGGCAAGGCCTTGGCTGTATCCACCGTTTCCAGCTTCGTGCCCGTTTAGACCTGACCGTGGACCCGTCTCCAGCGCCCCCTCATCGAACCGGACTTGCGGATTTCCCGCATCCGGCTCTCCGAGAGTCTTCATCGTTCGGCATTCAGCGCGCATATCTCACCGTCCCGCGTAACGTCACGAGATCCGCACGCCGGTACAGCGTGGTCGGGCTGCCCTTGATAAGCCGTGTGCGTGAGTGATGCTTTAGCCGCATCCACCGCGTGAGCTTTTGCCACACGTAGTAGTCGACTTTCTGGAAGGCGCGAGCAGAGTTGTGCGAGCGGAAATAAGTCCCCCAGCCTCGAATCACTCGATTCAGCCGGACGATCTTTTCCGAAAGTGTTGACTGAAGGCCATCGCCGACCACAGTCCGTACTTTGTCCCGTATCCGTTGCATCGAACGCCGAGACGGCCACACGTAGCACATCGCCACATGCGGTCGTGACGGTATCCGCTGTTTCCGAAACGTCACGCCGAGAAAATCAAACCCCGTCCACGCCGAGACCAACTTCGTCTTCTCTTCATTCACGAGAAGCCTCAGCCGACCAAGGAACTTTCGGAGTTCGACCATGTATCGCTCGGCACTCCCCTTCGGACACAACACGACCATGTCGTCGGCGTACCTCACGAGCGTCGTCCCTTGCATCTTCGTTTCCCACCAGAGATCCAGTGGATGAAGATAGA
>DAORUA010000492.1:0-2749 GCA_035432945.1 Vicinamibacteria bacterium
CGTTCGGGGTCATCGGCCCCATCCTGTGTCTCTTCGTCTTCGCGCGCGCCTTCAAGCCCAGGCTCGAGAAAGCGGCGGCGTCCCTCCAGCCGCTCGAGATCACCCTGGGCGCCCCGGGCGAGAGAAGCGTCGCCGAGGTGATCGACCGCCTGCCCCCCGGGGTGGAGCTCGTCGCCATTCGCCAGAACCGCCTCAACCGGCTGCCCGATCCGCAGGCCCGCCTCGCGAAAGGCGACGGCGTGCTCCTGTTCGGGGAGCCCGATGCCCTCGAGAAGGCGCGGCTGGCGCTCGGCCAGGCGGATCCAGGGCGCATCGCGAAGGACCGGGGCGACCTGGACGTGGCGCGGTTCTTCGTGTCGCGGGAGGCGGTGATCGGCGCCAGCATCGCGGGCCTGTCCTTCCCCGACGGCATCGAGGCCAAGGTGGCCGAAGTGCGGCGCGGCGACGCGGTGCTCTTCCCGGCCCAGGACCTCGTGCTGGAGTATGGCGACCGCATCGGCGTGATCGCCCCCCGGGCGGCGATTCCGGGGTTGCGCGGCTACTTCGGCGATTCCCTCAAGTCCACCGCGGAGTTCTCCTACGTGTCGGTGGGCCTGGGCATGTCGCTGGGGGTTCTGCTCGGTCTCATCGCCGTGCCCATCCCTTCCGTGGGCTCCTTCTCGCTCGGGCTCGCCGGCGGGCCGCTCCTGGTGTCCCTGCTGCTGGGCCGGCTGGGAAGGACCGGGCCGCTTGCCTGGCACATTCCCCTGGCCGCGAACCTCACCCTGCGCAACTTCGGTCTGACCCTGTTTCTCGCCGCCGTCGGCCTCGCCTCGGGAGCGCCGTTCGTGGAAACCGTCTCGAAGACCGGGCTCACATCCCTCGCCGTGGGTGTCGCCATCGTGATGGGTGCGCTCGTGACCGTCATGGGCCTCGGACATTACGTGTTCAGGATGTCGACCGACGACCTTTTCGGAGTGGTGTCGGGCGCCACCGGCAACGCGGCGATTCTCGTCTACGCGAACCGGGCCCTGCCGAGCGACCGCATCGACGTCGCCTTCGCGACCGTGTTCCCATCCATGACCATCCTGAAGATCCTCTGCGCCCAGGTCGCCATCGGCGTCCTGGGCGGATAGCCGTGCATGGGTTCCCGATGCGCGCGGATGGCCCTGGCCGTGATCGTGATGACGGCCGGCCTGTGCCGCGATGCCCTCGCCGCGGTGAAGGTCGACGTGATCGTCCTGGAGAACGGCACGCGCGTCGTCGGGGAGCTGAGATCGATGTCCCGCGGCCGGCTGGAGCTGAAGACGGACGACATGGGCACGATTCAGATCGAGTGGGGGAACGTCGTCCAGGTGACGGCGCCGGAGTATTTCGAGGTCGAAGACATGCACGGCCGCCTGCACTTCGGGTCCCTGACCCCTTCTCCCGACGGGAAGGGCCTCCTCGTGGCGAACCTCAGGGATGGGCAGGTGCTGCCCCTTGCGCAGGTGGCGCGCATCCAGCTCGTGGAGGCGAAGTTCTGGGCCCGGATCAGCGGATCGCTCGATGTGGGCGCGAGTTACACCAGCGCCTCGGAACTGCTTCAGCTCGATCTTGACGGCAGCGTGCGCTTCCGCCGGCCGAAGTTCGAGTTCACCGCCGACGCGGACGCCGTCCTGACCCGCCAGCCCGAGGTGGACGACACCCGGCGAGGCGCCTTGACCTTCTCCTACCGCCGGTTGTTCTCCAATGCCCAGCGCCTCGTGGCCCAGGGGGCGATCGAGCAGAACCGCGAGCTGGGATACGAGTGGCGCAGCAGCGTCACCGGCGGATGGGCCCGTTACCTGGCCCGCAACACCCGCAACGAGCTGGTGGGAGGGGCAGGACTGACCCTGAATCACGAGGTGCCGGTCGAGGGAGAGGAGACCACCAACGTGGAGGCGGCGGTCGGCTTCAGCTACGCGAACTTCGCCTACGACTTTCCCAACACCGACATCCAGATGGGGGTAACCGCTTTCATCGGCCTCAACCAGTGGGGCCGCTTTCGCCTCGAATCGAGCGCCAAGCTGAGCCGGGAGGTCCTGAAGGATTTCTATCTCGGAATCAAGGGTTATGAGAGTTACGACAGCCAGCCGGCGACCCTGGGCGCGCAGAAGAACGACTGGGGCCTCACCGCCTCCGTCGGTTGGCGCTTCTGACCTGACCGCAGGCGGGGAGATTCAGGAAGGAACAGCTGTGGAGCGCCGGTCAATTTCAGGCTGAATCGGCGCCCGCGAAGGATGCCGATGGCAGGGTGAACGAGGGCGCGGTGACCGGGCCTTGGACAGTCCACGAGGTGCGTATACTCGAAACGATGTCACCAGACGATCTGTCGCCGCTCCCGGCGGAGCCGGTCGGGGGCCGCCTCGAGTTCGAGACGCTGATCGCCGACCTTTCGTCCCGCTTCATCAACCTGCCCCCGGACGAGGTGGACCACGAGGTCGAAGACGCGCTGCGACGCGTCTGTGCGCCGTTGGGCATCGATCTGGCGGTGCTCTGGGAATGGGCGGACTCGGCCCCAGGCGTCATCAGGCCCACCCACCTCTACAGCACAATGCCCGGTCCGTGGCGGCTGGAGCCGCTGGGCGAAGAGCATTACCCCTGGTCCCGGGGACAGATGCTGGCCGGCCGCCTCTTTGCCATCTCCTCGTTGGAGGAGCTGCCGCCAGAGGCCGCGGTGGATCGGGAGAATGCCCGCCTCTCAGGGGTTCTGTCGAGCCTCTGTCTGCCGCTCTCGGTCGGGGGCGCG
>DAORUA010000493.1:0-2729 GCA_035432945.1 Vicinamibacteria bacterium
GCGTCACCCAGTTGTAGGTATCGAGCGTGTTGCCGTTCTTCATGTGCCACCGGTAGAGGCGGTTGGTCACGAAGTTGTGGAACATCAGGCGCGATCGATCGGTGGTGCCATCCGTGTTGGTGATCGTGCCCTGGCCCTGGCCGTCCCCGATGGCGGCGCCGCCCGTCGGGTTCGAGAGGTTGACGAGGAAGGTCTCGTAGGCCTCCTCCAGCAACTCCCCCACGATCTGCACGGTCACGGTCTGGGTGGTCTCGCCGGCGTTGAAGGTGATAACGCCATTCGCCGACTGGTAGTCGAGCGGGGCCGTGGCGGTTCCATCCGCGGTCGCCCAATCCACGGTGACGGTCGAGACCGGGGCCTGATTGAGGGTCACCTTGAACGAGACCGGCGTGGTCGCCGCGTTCCCCTCGCCGCTCGTCTTGTCGCCGATCGATACCAGCAGACCGTCATCCGCCACGATCGTGCCCATGCCCTGAGGGTCGAAGATGGTCGCGCCCGTCGCGTTCGAGAGGTTCAGGTACATGACCTCGTTGGGCTCGACGACCGCGTCCGGAATCACCGGCACCGACACCGCGACCGACGCCGCTCCCGCCGGAATGGTCAGGGTGCCCGCCACCGCGGCGTAGTCGGAACCGGAAACCGCGGCGCCGTCTTCGGTCGCGTACTTGACCGAGACCGGCGCCACCGAGGTCGCGGACAGGATGACCGTGAAGTTGAGCGCGGGCGATCCGCTGTTCCCCTCGATCACCACCGGGTTCATGACCGAAATGGTCGTGCCCTCGTCGTTGAGGATGGTGACCGTACCCATCCCGTCGCCGAGGGTCGCGCCCGTGGCGCCCGAGAGCGAGACCGTGAACTGCTCGTTCGGCTCCGCGGCGATGTCCCCGTTGACCTGCAGGGTGATGAACTCCACGGTGTCGCCGGGGTCGAAGGTGAGGACGCCATTCGCGCCCACGAAGTCGGAAGCGCTCGCGGTGCCGACCGCGGTCGCCCAGTTCACCGTGGACGTTCCGGCCGTCGGGCCGAGACGGCGGACCGCGACCCGCACGGGGGTGGTCCCGGTGTACCCCTCGGGCGCCTGGGCGTCGTCGATCGCCAGGGTGGCGCCGTCGGCATCGACGATTTCGATGACCCCTCCCGCGCCCGTGGTCGCCCCGGTGACATTCGAGAGATTCAGGGCGAACGTCTCCGTCCCCTCCGCGGCCCCATCGCCCACGATGGGGATGAAGACATCCTTCGAGGTCTCACCGGGCAGGAACGTCACCGTCCCGGTCTGGGCGATGTAGTCGCCGGGAGCGATGGCGGTCCCGTCCGCGGTCGTGTAGGTGGCGCTCACGTTGACCTGGGCGGGCCCGGAGAGCAGCAACCGGACCCGCGCCGAGGGCTGGCCCGCGTCCGCCTCGACGACGCGCACGCTCTCCGCCCGGACCTGCGCGGGAGGAGGGTTGTAGCCGCGCTGGATCACTTCGAAGTCATTCGCGTGGAGGGAGTGGAACGCCGGGTTGAGGATGTCGTTGTCCCACTGGGTGTTGAAGGCCCCGCTGATGTACATGTCGGAGCCGTTGTCGGCCACGATCAGGCCATACTTCTTCATGGCCCGGAATATCTTCTGGACCGCCGGGTCGTAGCCCGAGATATCCGTGCCCGCCTTCAGGCGCAGCCGCGCGCCCATCGGCAAGGCCGACGGATTGCTGCCCGCCGCGTGGGACGCGGGATAGACATAGCCGTTGGACGCGCGCACGGTCACCCGGAACGCATGGTTGATCTCCCCCGCCCCATAGACCTCGTCGTAGCGCACGAGGCCGGGCAGGATGGCGAGGCCCGCCGCATCGGCGGAGGTCCAGGTATCGGGCCTTCGGTTGTTCGTCTTCATGTCGAAGAAGGCGCCCGAGTATGCGCGCCAGGTCGAGCCGTCGTGGAACACGTTGTACAGCTCGTAGAGAAACCTGTTGTCGCGGTCGACGATCAGCAGGTGGCGGTCGGAACTGCTCCGCTCGTCCACGTTCCCGGGGGACCCTCCTTCGACGTAGTGGGCCTGGGTGATCGCCTCGTCGGGAATCGGGTAGAAGGGAAAGCTCGTGTTCGTGTTGTGATCGACGCCGTCGCTCTCGTCGTCGGCCTCCGGCCCGAACTGCACGGTCTTCTTGGGCTGGGTGGAATCGACGACGACGTAGGGGAATCCGTAGATCGCGGTGGAGCCCGGCGACTCCTCGCCGCCGAAGTCGGGATGAAGCCTCCGGTTGCCGCCGTTGTTGATGAAGGTGATGAACACGGCGGAGTTCGAATCGACCGGGGCGCTGGTGATGTCGAGATTCCACCAGTGGTCAGCGGGAAAGAGGGGCAAGGGGGCGGGCAGGGCGCCGCCGAGCGTGACCACCGTCGCGGGCTTCTTCAGCCCGGCGGCGGGAACTGCGGAGGAGTCCGCGACCCCGGCCAGGAACGCGGTCGCGGCGACACCGAGCGCCCACCATCGCGTGGTGCGCGTTCGCGACATGTTGAACCTCATGAGTCCGCCCTCCCGCGGACTCGAGACTCGCGTCCGCCGGCGTTCAGGCTAGCAAACCCTCCCCGGTCGGGAGGTGGCCCGCGTCACCAGACGTTGGCGGATCCGACCACGCGCCACACGGGGTCGGTGGCGGTGAAGGGCTGGAACGTGCCCTGCCCGAGCCTCGTGGTCCCGTTCATGAACCACACGGAGAAGACGCCGGTGGGCGTCGGGTTGTGCCAGA
>DAORUA010000494.1:0-1145 GCA_035432945.1 Vicinamibacteria bacterium
GCGATCACCGCGTCCGCCATCTTGCTCGCGAAGAGCCGGATGGAGCGCAGCGCGTCGTCGTTTCCGGGGATCACGTAGTCCACGAAGTCGGGGTTGCAGTTGGTGTCGACGATGCCCACCACGGGGATCCGGAGCTTGCGCGCCTCCGCCACCGCGATGGCCTCGTTCTTGGTGTCGACCACGAAGATGACGTCGGGCAGGTTCTTCATGTTGCGGATGCCCTTGAGGTTCTTGTCGAGCTTCACCTGCTCCTTGGCGAGGCCGGCGAACTCCTTCTTGGTGAGGCGGTCCTGACGGCCCTCGGCCAGCATCATCTCGATCTGCTTGAGGCGATCGATGCTCTTCTTCACGGTGGTGAAGTTGGTGAGGAGGCCGCCGAGCCAGCGCTCGTTGACGAAGGGCGAACCGGAGCGGATCGCTTCCTCGGCCACCACGTCCTGGGCCTGACGCTTGGTGCCCACGAAGAGGACGACGCCCCCGCTCGCGGCCACATCGTGGACGTAGCGGAGGGCCTCGCCGAACATGGCCTGGGTCTTCTGCAGGTCGACGATGTAGATGCCGTTGCGCTCGCCGAAGATGTACTCGCGCATCTTGGGATCCCAGCGGCGGGTCTGGTGTCCGAAATGGACGCCGGCTTCGAGGAGGTCCTTGATGTCGACCATGGAGATCGACGGCACGGGAATCTGGGGCACGGACGGGGTGGTTTCCATAAACTTCTTTCTAACGCTTCGAGAACTGGAATCGGGCGCGCGCGCCCTTCTGGCCGTACTTCTTGCGTTCCTTGATGCGCGAATCGCGCGTCAGGAGGCCTTCCTTGCGGAGGCGGGCTCGGAATTCCTCGTTCAGGTCGAGGAGGGCGCGGGCGATGCCGTGACGGATGGCGCCGGCGCGGGCGGCGACGCCGCCGCCGTCAACCGTGGCGATGACGTCGAACTTTTCGATGGTCTCGGTGGCCACGAAGGGCTGGCGCACGATCATCTTGAGGGTCTCGTGGCCGCCGAAGAACTCGTCGAGGCTCTGGTCGTTGAGAAGGAAGGCGCCCTTGCCGGGGCGGAGGTGCACGCGGGCGACGGCGGTCTTGCGCTTGCCGGTGCCGAGGTTTTCAGTGATTGCAGTTGCCAAGATGGTTCTCTTTAGGTTCGCTT
>DAORUA010000494.1:1245-2727 GCA_035432945.1 Vicinamibacteria bacterium
GTGCCGAGGTTTTCAGTGATTGCAGTTGCCAAGATGGTTCTCTTTAGGTTCGCTTTGTTACTTCGACGGCGTTACTTCGAGTTCAGGGTGATGGTCTGCGGACGCTGCGCGGCATGCCGATGCGCGCTTCCGGCGTAGACCTTGAGCTTGGTGTACATCTGGTTCCCGAGTTTGGTCTTCGGGAGCATGCCCTTGATCGCTTCCTCGACCGCCTTGATCGGGCGCTTGGCGAGCAGATCCTTCGCCGGGGTCTCGGTGAGGCCGCCCATGTACCCGGAGTGGCGGCGATACAGCTTGCCTTCGAGCTTCCGTCCGGTGAACGCCACCTTGGCCGCGTTCACGATGATCACGTGATCGCCGGTGTCGAGGAAGGTGGTGTAGGTGGGCTTGTGCTTGCCCGCGAGGAGGCGCGCCGCCGTGGTCGCGAGGCGGCCGATGACGACGTTCTCGCCGTCCAGGAGGAACCAGTCGCGCTTGATGTCTTTTGCGGAAGGGACGAAGGTCGCCATTTCAGTGATTCTTGGGGTCTTTGAAGGTTCGAGAGGGTAGGTGCGAAGTGAGCGGAGGACCCGGAAGCCTCGAGCGACAGGCTGGATCTCGCGGGAACTTGCGACTTTAGGTGAGCGGTCTTGGGGTTGTCAAACCGGGAGGGTCGAAAGCTCGAGGCCTCGGGCGCTCATCCGGTCCTTGTATCGCCGCAGGGTCAGTTCGACGTCCACGACGAGCATTTCCGTGGTGCTTTCCAGCTGATCGAGAACGCGATGCTGCTGGGTGAAATCGGGCTTGTCGACCTCGCGCGAATCGGCGAGCATCTCGAGGCGCGCGCCCCACTCCATGAGGCCCTGGAGGCTTGCCTCGGAGTGGGTGTCGAGGTGGCTGGGCTCGGTCTTGCCGAGGTCGAGGCCGCGCATGAAGGCCCCGATCTCGCGGCGCCGCGCCCGGGCCCGTTCGACCAGGCTCGCGAAGGTCCGCTTGGTGGGGATCACGCGGTTCGGGGGAGCGGCCTCGATGGCGCCCCGGAAGCGTTCCTCGGCGGTGCGGGCGAGTTCGAGGAGTTCCCGTTCGGAGGGTGCGGGCTGGAGCTTTTCGGACTTCGCCCGGATTTCCGCAGCGGCCACGTCGAGCGACTCGCGAACGCAGGCCACCGCGCCGCGGAAGAGATACTGGATCTCCTCGCGGGACTTGAACCCGTCGGGCAGGAACACGGTGCCCGGGGGGAACTGCGGGCCCTTGGTGGGCTTGGGCGCTTTCACCTTCCGGCCGGGCTTTTCCGCTTTCAGCTTGCCCTTGGGGGCCACCAGGAGGTTCAAGCCCTTGCCCTTGGCCCCGTTTCCTTCCGGGAGGCCTCCCGCGGCTGCTTCCCTCATCTTCCGCTTGAGGGCGAGCTTCGCTTCCTTGGCGAGCGCCTTGGCCGCGATCCTGGCCTCGAGTTTAGCCCTGGCCTTTTCGATCTTCAGGAGCTTCTTCTGAGCCTTGAGGGCG
>DAORUA010000495.1:0-2724 GCA_035432945.1 Vicinamibacteria bacterium
TGCGCGCGGCCGCGGTTGACGCGCTCTCGATCCAGGCCTTCCTCACCCGCGACGGGGACACCGAGGTCCCGCTCGACGAGCGGGCGGCCATCGCGAACAACTTCAACGCGGACATCTTCATCTCCCTCCACGCGAACGGCTCCCGCGTGGCGTCGGCCCGGGGCACCGAGGTCTTCTTCCTCTCCTATACCGCGGCCGACGACGAGGCCCGCCGGGTGGCCATGCAGGAGGGCGCCATCCTGGAAGGGGCGCCCACCAACGACAAGGACGTGGGGCTCATCCTCTGGGACATGGCCCAGGCCGCCCAGCTCGAGGCTTCCTCGAAGCTCGCGGGAAGCCTCCACGGAGAAATCGCGCAGGCTGCGCTCTCCCGCTCGCGGGGAGTGAAGCAGGCGCCCTTCCGGGTTCTGGTGGGAGCCACCATGCCCGCGTCTCTGGTCGAGGTCGGCTTCATCACCAACCCGGAGGAGGAGAAGCTCCTGTTCTCCGAGGCGCACCAGGTGCGGCTCACCAACGCCCTGATCCAGGGGCTGGGCCGGTTCATCGCCGCCCTTCGCGCGAATCCGTGAGAGTCCGCCGCATCGTCGCCGATTCACAGACGCCGCCGCCGCGCGGCTTCCCACGATGGGCCTGGTGGACGCTCTTCCTCGCCACCTTCCTGTTCCTGGTTCCCCTGACCTCGCCCTGGTGGTCCACCGTCCTGCGGGGCGAGATCCCCGACGCCGAGGATGAGGGGGAGGTCCCGGCGCCGGGCCCGAGCGCGGACGCGACGCCCGAACCCGTGGTCCCGGGCTCCATGCTGAAGGTCGTCCTCCACACCCGGCTCCCCGGGCAGCCGGGCCTGGGGACGGTCGAGAGGGAAGTGCCCTACGTCCGGGGCGTCATTCCCCAGATCCGGGCCGCGGTCTCCGAGCTCGGGGTGGGGTCATTGGATGCGCCCGCGCTGCTGCCCGAGGGGGTGCGCGTCCTCGACGTGGCCTACACCCAGGCCGGCACGGTGTACATCGACTTCTCGCCCGAACTCGACGGCGTCCGCAGGAGCGGCACGGAGGAGGAGAGCACGGTGATCCAGGGGATCGTGACCACGATTACCCAGAACTTCAGCGCGGTCCGCCGGGTCGTGATCCTGGTCGATGGGAAGATCCCGCAGGCCGCGCACTTCGATCTCAGCCGGCCGTTTCGCCGCGAGGAACCGTTCTTCGCCGCGGAGGAGGCAGCCGAGCCCGCCGCCACCCCGGGACCCTTGAAGCCGCCCGGGTCCCCCAAAGAAGGAGCCAAGCCGCTCTCATGAACCGGTCCACATCCGACAAGGCCGCCCGCTTCACGGAGTCCGTGATCCGTGAGATGACCCGTCTCGCCAACGCTCACGGCGCCGTCAACCTCTCCCAGGGATTCCCGGATTTCCCCGCGCCCGAGGAGCTCAAGGAAGCGGCCATGCATGCGATCGCCGCGAACCTCAACCAGTACGCGGTGACCTGGGGCGCGCCCAATTTGCGCCGGGCCATCGCGGAGAAGTTCGAGCGCTGGTACGGCGTGCCCGTCGACGCGGACCGGGAGGTCACGGTGTGCTGCGGCGGCACCGAGGCCATGGTCGCGTCCATGATGGCGCTCCTCAACCCCGGCGACGAGGTGGTGACCTTCGAGCCCTTCTACGAGAACTACGGGCCGGACGCGATCCTCGCCGGGGCGGTGCCGAAGTTCGTCACCCTGCGCACCCCCGACTGGTCGTTCGATCCCGCCGAGCTGCGCGCGGCGTTCAGCCACAAGACGCGGGCGATCATCATGAACTCGCCGCACAACCCGACGGGCAAGGTGTTCTCCCGCGAGGAGCTGAACCTGATCGCCGCGCTGTGCCAGGAGTTCGACGTGGTCGCGGTCACGGACGAGATCTACGAGCACATCCTCTACGACGGGCACGAGCACATCCCGATGGCCACGCTGCCGGGGATGAAGGATCGGACCATCACCATCAACAGCATGAGCAAGACCTACAGCGTCACCGGGTGGCGGGTGGGTTGGACCATCGCGCCCGAGTGGATCACGGGGGCGATCCGGAAGGTGCACGACTTCCTGACCGTGGGCGCGGCGGCGCCCCTGCAGGACGCGGGTGCGGTTGCCCTCGCCCTGCCGCATTCGTACTACGTGGAACTCGCCGCGAAATACACGGAGCGCCGGACCCGGATGCTCGGCATTCTCGACGCCTGCGGGTTCACGGTCTACAAACCCGGCGGCGCCTACTACACGATCGTCGACACCCGGCCGCTCGGCTGGTCGCACGATGTCGAGTTCGCGAAGTACCTGGTGAAGGAGATCGGGGTCGCGGTGGTGCCCGGGTCGTCCTTCTACCAGGACCCCGAGAAGGGGCGCACCCAGATCCGGTTCGCGTTCTCGAAGAAGATGGAGACCTTCGACGAGGCCGAGCGGCGGCTCGCGAAGCTGCGACCGAAGACGTAGCTCACAGATCGTTCGCTGCTCGTGCGGGTCAGCGAAAAGTAACCGTCATTGCGAGGAGCCATTCCGTCTGCGTTGCGACGAAGCAATCTCGCAGCCGCGAGGCTCCGTTCGAACGTCGCGAAAACCTCTCGTCCGCGAGGCGGCGGTTCGCAGGTCGTGCGTGAGCGTGCGCGTGAGAACGTGAGCGTGCGCGTGGCCGTGAGCGTGAGCGTCGGTCTTCGTCCGATCCGACGGCCGGCTGAGACCTTCGGCGTGGGCAGCGTCGCCTCC
>DAORUA010000496.1:0-2722 GCA_035432945.1 Vicinamibacteria bacterium
AACACTCTCGGCTGGGAGTTCTCGAAGTCGATCAGGCTGCTCGCCGGCCACTTCAAGCCTCCGATCAGCCAGGAGTACCTGACCTCGGCCGGCAAGACCGATTTCCTGGACCGGAGCATGCTCGCCTCAAACCTCAACCCGGATCGCGAATGGGGAGCGGAAGTCTTCGGGGAACCTGGCCGCGTGCAGTACTTCGCCGGCGTATTCGCGGGAGACGGGGCTGCGAACAGCCAGTCCGCGGAGACCTCCCTGGCCCTTCGGTTCGGGGTCAAGGCCGTGAAGGGGCTTCTGGTCTCGGGTTCGTTCATGCAGGGCAACGTGACCCCGGATCCCCGGGAGGGCGCCACCGAGCCCTCGCCCAAGGGCGCGGCCGGCAAGACCGCCACCGGCTTCACCTTCTGGAACCGCCCCCACGTGAGCGGCACGAGGCAGAGGCTCGGCGGCGATCTCACCTACTCGAGGGGACGGTTCCGCGTTCAGGCCGAGTACCTCCAGATGAAAGAGGAGAGAAAGGGCCAGGGTTCGACGGGGCAGGACATCCCCGATGTCCTGGGTCGCGGCTGGAACGCCCAGGTCTCCTACGTGCTGACCGGTGAAAAGAAGGGTTCGACGGTGGTGCCCGAGCGTCCGCTCTTCAAGGGCGGCTTCGGAGCGCTGGAACTCGTCGCCCGGGTGGAAGGGCTCAAGTTCGACGACACCGGCGACCCGGAAGGATTCGCGGGCTACGGCAACCGGGCCCGCAACATCGCCCCCTCCGGCGCTACCAGCATCGTGGCCGGCCTCAACTACTGGCCCTCGAACTTCATGAAGCTGCAGGGAAACGCGTTGTGGGAGAGCTACAACGACCCGCTGATCGCCCCCGAGCCGGGGAAGACGGGCAAGTATTTCAGCCTGATCGCCCGGATCCAGTTCATGGTTCCGTGACCGTCCTGCGATAGTGACTCCCGGCACAGCGGCTCGAACCGGTCCTGCGTCATCATCGTTCGTAGTGTTGAAAGGAGACGTCGAATGCGTCGATCCAAACTGGTGCTCTTGCTCACTTTCGCCCTCGCGCTGGTCGTGCCCGTCACGGCCGGGGCCGCCGATCCCATGTTCGACCAGAGCCGTCTCCACGAGTGCAAGCTGGAACTCGATCCCGCCGACTGGTCGGCCCTGCGCGCGAACTTCCAGACCAACCAGTACTACGCGGCCAACCTGACCGTGGACGGAGAGACGGTCAAGCAGGTGGGCATCCGCTCGCGCGGCGCCGGCTCGCGCAGCGGGGAGAAGCCGGGCCTCAAGCTCGATTTCAACAAGTACGTTTCCGGCCAGGAATTCCACGGCTACAAGAGCGTGGTCCTCGACAACGTGACCCAGGATCCGAGCATGATGCGCGAACTGCTCGCGAACAGCATCTTCGAATCGGTCGGTATCGCCGCCCCCCAGATCTCCTTCTGCCGCCTCACCATCAACACCGATTACTGGGGCCTCTACACCCTGATCGAGGCGGTCTCGAAGCCCTTCCTGAAGGCGCGCCTGGGCGAAGAGAGCGGGACCCTGTTCGACTACGAGTACACCACCGACTATCGCTTCGGCTACCTGGGCGATGGCCTCGCACCGTACTCGCCCGTTCCGTTCGAGCCGCAGACCAACGAGAGCAAGCTCGACACCGGTCTCTCCGACTTCATCAAGGCCATCAACCAGACCCCGCAGTCGGGCTATGCCGCGGCCATGGAGAGCTACATCGACGTGAAGAAATTCCTGACCCACGTGGCCGTGGAAAACGCGTGCGCGGAGTACGACGGCGTCGTCGGCCAGTTCGGCTTGAACAATTTCTACCTCTACCAGTACGGGGGCCAGAAGAAGTTCGTCTTCATCCCCTGGGACAAGGACACTTCGTTCCAGGCCGCGGAGTGGCCGGTGCAGCAGCGCATGGACTCCAACGAATTCACGAAGCGCCTGATGCTCGACCCCGCGATGAAGTCGTACTACGAGAGCGAGGTCAAACGTATCGCCAGCAACTTCGTCACCACCGCGTTCCTCAATCCCAAGATCGACCAGTTCGCGTCCATGATCCGCCCGAGCGTCGCCGCCGATACCCACAAGCCGTTCAGCCTCGCCGATTTTGAAGCCACGGTCGCGGGTCTCAAGAGTATCGCGGCCGCGCGCGCCGGGAACGTCGCGGCGCAGGTCCCGTAACCCGGCGCGGGGAGAGGCGCGCGGGCTAGGGCCGCCTGAATCGCCGCCGAGCGGATTCCACCTCCGCGCGGAACTCGCACCCGTCGAGGTGGTCGTTCACCAGCCCCATGGCCTGCATGAAGGCATAAGCGGTGGTGGGGCCGACGAATGAGAAGCCCCGCTTCTTGAGGTCTTTCGAGAGCCGCTTCGAAGCCTCGGTCTGACCCATGGTCTTGAGGGTCGCCCAGTCGAGGGTCTGCGGCCTCTGGTCCGGCCCGGGTTCGTGCGACCAGTAGAACCGGGCCAGGGATCCGAATTCCTCGCGCAGTTCGAGCGCCCGCCGGGCATTGTTGATGGTGGACTCGATCTTGCCGCGATGCCGCACGATGCCCGCGTCCTTGAGCAGGCGATTCACCTCCCGGGCCTTGAAACCGGCCACGGTCTCAAGGTCGAAACCGCAAAACGCGGCCCGGAAGTTCTCGCGCTTGCGCAGGATGGTGATCCAGGAGAGGCCGGACTGGAATCCCTCGAGGCTCAGCTTCTCGAACAGGCGGGTGTCGTCTTT
>DAORUA010000497.1:0-2722 GCA_035432945.1 Vicinamibacteria bacterium
CCCAAGGTGACGGTCGAAGTGAAGTAGGGGGGCCTCCCATGGCTGCCAGAAAGAACGCCGAAACCCGGCTCCGCACCAGGGCAGAGCTCTACGCCGCCGGCAAGACGCTGCGCGACAAGTGCCCTCGCGATTCGCACGCCCTCTGGAAGGCCCCGAAAGACCGACGGGGCACGGTGGAGACGGTCCTGGCTGCGGAGAAGGGGCGTCTGGCCGACCTGCTCCCTCTTCGCCACGGGCGCATGTCGCGTTCTCCCTTCACCTTCTACCGGGGCTCGGCGCTCGCCATGGCGCAGGACCTTGCCGTCACCCCGTCGAGCGGGATTCGCGTCCAGTGCTGCGGGGACGCGCACCTGTCGAACTTCGGCGGGTTCGCGACGCCGGAGCGCAGGGTCCTGTTCTCGATCAACGACCTCGACGAGACCCTGCCCGCGCCCTGGGAGTGGGACCTGAAGCGGCTCGCCGCCAGCTTCGTGTTGGGATGCCGCGACAACGGGTTGAAGGACGCGGTCGCGGTAGAGGCCGCGAGGACCTGCGTCCGCACCTACCGCGAGGCCATGGCCGAGTTCTCTCAGTTGAAGACACTGGAGCTCTGGTACCAGGGGATGTGGGCCGACGACCTCATCGCGGGCCTCAAGGACCGTGCGCTCCGCGAACGCGGGCTCAAGCGCGTGGAGAAGGAGCGCTCCAAGAGCGTCGCGGAGGATCTGTTCCCGAAGCTCGCGGAGCACAAGGGCGAACTGCCGCTCATCAAGGATCAACTCCCCACGATCTTCCATCGCAAGGACGTGCCTCCGGGCGAGATCCACAAGGAGATGCGGGACGCTCTCGCCGTCTATCGGTCCACCCTGCCCACCGCGTACCAGTCCCTGCTGGAGCGATACGAGTTGCGCGATGCCGCGATCAAGGTGGTGGGCGTCGGCAGCGTCGGGACCTACTGCTTCGTCCTCCTCTTCATGGCCGGCGAGGGTGACCCCCTGTTCCTGCAGGTCAAGGAGGCGCGCGCGTCCGTCCTCGAGCCTTTCGCGGGCAAGAGCGCGTTCGCGAATCACGGACAGCGCGTGGTGCACGGCTACCGGATGATGCAGCCCGCGAGCGACCTGTTCCTCGGGTGGTCTTCGGGGCCGCGCCGGCATTTCTTCGTGCGCCAGTTGCGGGACATCAAGATCAGCCTGAGGGTCGAGACGTTCGGCCCGGTCGAGATGGGGATCTACGCCACCTGGTGCGGGCGGGCGCTCGCTCTGTCGCACGCGCGATCGGGATCCGCCGCGATGCTGAGCGGCTACATGGGCAAGAGCGACGTCCTCGACAAGGCCATCGGTGATTTCTCGATGGCTTACGCGGCTCAAAGCGAGAAGGACCACGACGTCCTGGCTCGCGCGGTGAAGGATGGGACCCTGGAGGCGGAGCTCGAAGAGGATCGAGCGTGAAGGTGGCGTGGCGCCTGCTTTGCTCAGGCGCCGCACTCGGGCTCGTGCTCGCTTCGTCGGCACGGGCGCAGGATCTCGATCCCAGGGCATATGTCCACGTCCCCAAGAACAGCACCTTCCTGGTGTGGGGATTTGGCGCCTCGGACGGCGCCATCGTATCGGATCCCGCCCTGCCCATTACGGACATCCAGGCCACCGTCCTCACGCCTTCGCTCGGCGCCGGACGTTCCTTCAGCCTGTTCGGCCGGACCGCTCAGGCGTTCGCCGCGTTGCCCTTCTCCTGGGCCGACGTCTCGGGGAAAGCGCTCGGCGAAGCGAGGGCGGTGGAGCGCGCCGGTTTCTCGGACATGAGGCTGCGGCTCTCCTGGCTGGTGCGCGGCGCGCCCGCGGTCACCGCTCTCGAGCTGGCCCGGTCGCCGCGCCGGACCATCATCGGCACGAGCCTCAACGTGGTGGCGCCTGCGGGCGAGTACAACCCGGACAAGTTGATCAACCTCGGAACCAACCGCTGGTCGTTCCGACCGGAACTCGCCTTGTCGCAGCCCCTGGGCAAGCGCTTCTTGCTCGACGTCTACACCGGTGTTTCGTTCTTCACCACCAACAACTCCTTCTTCCCGGGGAAGTCGGTCAAGACGCAGTCGCCCATCGGGAGCTGGCAGCTCCACCTGAGCTACAACTTCAAGCGGCAGTTGTGGGGGGCGGTGGACGTGACCTACTACACCGGTGGACGCTCGACCGTCGACGGCGTCGAGGGAGGCGATCTGCAGGCCAACATGCGCACGGGGCTGACCCTGGGATTGCCGATCGGCAAGCGACACTCGATCAAGCTCGCGGCCAGCCGGGGCCTCGTGGTCCAGCGCGGCGCCGACTTCACCACCTACTCGTTCGCGTGGCAGACCGCCTGGGTCCCCCGCACCCCGCCGCCCGAC
This sequence comes from Vicinamibacteria bacterium, assembly GCA_035432945.1. Lineage (GTDB taxonomy): Bacteria > Acidobacteriota > Vicinamibacteria > Fen-336 > JAGNNV01 > JAGNNV01. Next base: position 2,357 of record DAORUA010000497.1, read on the forward strand.
TGAGCGCGATCCGGGGACCCGGTCGGCGCCGGGTGTTTCCGCACGCTGAGTCCGGCTCGACGCCGCCGGCTTCCTCCACAACTACAATCCACGGCTGGATGAACACTCTCGCCATCGAGGCCAGGAACCTGGTCAAGACCTACAAGAACAAGGCCGCGGTCCGCGATCTCTCGCTCTCGGTGCGGCCGGGCGTGTTCTACGCGTTCCTGGGCCCGAACGGCGCGGGCAAGAGCACCACCCTGCGCATGCTGACCGGCCTGCTGAAACCAACGAGCGGCGAGGTCCTGATCCTCGGCCAGTCCATCGAGGCCGACGCCATGGCGGTGAAGGGCTCGATCGGCCTGGTGCCCGACGACCTCCCCCTCT
>DAORUA010000498.1:0-2714 GCA_035432945.1 Vicinamibacteria bacterium
CGGCGCGGGATGTCCTGATAGACCAGCATCATCGGGCGCGCCGTTTTCTCGTCGAGGAACAGCTTCCCCTTGAAGTCGCCGGGTCCTTTGACCTCGAGCACCTCGGCCCTGCCTTCCGGCGACTCCGCCGGGCCCGCGTAAGTGAACACGACGCCCGGAAGGTTCGAGCCCGCGAGCAGAGCCACCGAGAGCCGAGTCATGTCCTTTTCGAGGCGCGCGCGAAGGCGGGCCGGATCCGAGCCGCCGTCCGCGCGGATCATGACCCCGCCCATGGGAGCCGAGACGGGGCCGCTCCACTGGGCGTCGCCATCGAGGGCCGAGCCGATGGAGATGGGCGGCATGCCCGGCATCGGGGAAAACGAGTCGACGTAGAGGTAGTGCTTCGGATCGGCGATGTCGAACTTGAGGTCGCCCGACATCTCCGGCCCGGGCTCATTGCCCTCGCCCGGCAGCACGCGGCGCATGTCCGCTTCGAAGCTCAGGCCGGTGACGGAAGCGAGCTTCGCCTCGCCGCCGAGGGTCTGGCGGAGTTTCGCGAGAAGGGCCGCGGCCTTGGCGTCATTGCCTTCGGCCCCGACGAGACCGCTGGTGGCGATGGCGAAGAGGGCGGCGGCGGCGATGTCCTGGATCTGACGTTTCTTCATGAGGTGGGATCTCCTTCGTTTGGAAAATGCGCGTTCGAAGGTAAGTACGGCCCGGCGCGCCGCGCAGTCGTCAAGGGGTGTAAGGGGTTCGTAAAGAACCTGTAAAAAGGCCCCTTTCTCAGGGGGTTGTCGAACCGCGGTGCTACATTTCCGTCCTACTCTGTGATGACCACGCCGACCATTTCGACACCCTCCTGGCGCGCCCGGGCCGAGGGCCTGGCCCTGCTCGCCGTGATCGGTCTGCTGGGTGTGCTCGCGGTGATCCAGCATCAGTGGCTGGGCGCCATCGCCGAGGCGGAGCGTCGCAAGCTCACCGAGGAGGCCACGGAGAAGGCCGCGGCGATCGCGGCGGAGGTGGATCGGGAACTGACCCGCGCGTTCCTCGAACTGAGGATCGACGCGCGAATGCTGGAGAGCGGAAAGGGCTCCGCGTTCGCGGGGCAAGTCGAACGATTCCGCGCCGAGTCGGCGCATCAGGCGATGGTGAAGGATGTCTTCGTGGCCGAGCGATCGGACAAGGCCCCCACCCGGCTCCTGCGCTTCGATCCTCTGGCGCGCGACTTTCAAGAAGTCGAGTGGCCGGAGTCGCTCGCGCCGGTGCGCGCGGCGGTGGACGCGGATGGCGAGGCGCTGTCCCTGTCGGGACCCTTGAACCTGCCGCCCGTGATGGCCGACGTGCCCGCGCTCCTCTCCCCGGTGATCAACGTCATCGTCAGGGAGAAGTCCGCGGGCCCCGACTCCGCGCCCCGGATCAGCCAGATTCGCGAGATGTTCATGCGCCACTCGGGCCGCGGACCGGTGGAGATCCTTCTTCTCGATGACCGCTATCTGCGTGAGGCCCTGGTGGGCTCGCTGGCGTCGGCGCGACTCGGCTCCGACGGACCGTTCGTCTGGTCGGTGGCGAAGAGCGTGGGCGGCGGCGCGGTGGCCGGGACGGAGCCCCTCGCGAAAGGGACGCCGGACGCGACGGCCCCGCTGCTTCGCCTGCGCTTCGACGAGCTCGATCGCTCCCTTCTCCGCGGGGTCCTTCCCGGCCTGTCCGAGGTTGTGAACGAGTCCTCGGTTCGCCTCGTGGTCCAGATGGCGGGTCCGGGAACCGCGGTCCACCTCGCCGGATCCGGTCCTTCGAGCGCGCCCTGGACGCTGATGGTGCGGCATCGCGAAGGATCCATCGACGCCGCGGTGCGATCGCAGCAGAGACGGAACACTGCCTTGAGCGCGTCGATCCTGGGCGTCCTCGGGCTGTCCGCGGGTCTCGTCTTCTTCTCGGCCCGAAGGTTGCAGAAGGCCGCCGCTCAGCAGGTCGAGTTCGTGGCCGCGGTGTCGCACGAACTGCGCACCCCGCTCGCGGTGATCCGGTCGGCCGCGGACAATCTCGCGGACGGGGTGGTGCAGGACAAGGACCAGGCGAAGCGCTACGGCTCGCTTATCCGCGACGAGAGCGTCCGGCTCACCGACATGGTGGAGCACGTGCTCGAGTTCGCGGGCGCCGATTCGCCGGCCCGCGCGGCCCGGGGTCCCGTCGATGCGGTCGAGGCGGCCCGGGCGGCGGTTTTGGGAATGGCGACGCTGGTCGCGGAGCGCAACGCCCGGGTCGAGATCGAGGCGCCGGACGAGGCCCTTCGCGTGAATGGCGACCTGTCGCACCTGACCCGCGCGATCTCGAACCTCATCGGCAACGCGCTCAAGTACGGGGGCGATGCGCCCCGGGTGACCATCCGCGTGCAGCGCGCGGGCGAGGGTGTCACGATCTCGGTGGCCGACCAGGGCTCCGGCCTCGCCGCTTCAGAGATTCCCCGGCTTTTCGAGCCCTTCTATCGCGGCCGGCGAGCGAGCGAGGCGCAGATTCCCGGCAGCGGTCTGGGACTCGCGCTGGTGAAGCGCATCGTCGAGAGTCACGGAGGCGGGGTGAAGGCCGCCAATGGCCCGGGAGGAGGCGCGCTCTTCACCATCGAGTTGCCCGCGGCATGAGCGCGCGGATCCTCGTGGTGGAAGACGAGCCCGGTCTCGTTCTGACTCTCGAAGACCGGCTCCGGGCCGAGGGCTACGTGGTGGGCGTGGCTCGCGACG
>DAORUA010000499.1:0-2700 GCA_035432945.1 Vicinamibacteria bacterium
CGTTCGTCCGGCCGACCAGGGCCACCCGGATCGGGCGGGCGTTGGGGTCGGTGTCCTTGATCTCCGGCGCTTCCACGAGCGTGCACAGGAGAGCGAGAAGATCGCCGATGCCCTCGTTGTGCTCGGCCGAGATGGGGAAAGGCTCGTCGAAGCCCAGGCGCGCGAATTCGTTGGTCTCGCGACGGCTGGCTTCCGCCTTGTTGATCACCAGGAGGACGGGCTTGCCCGAGGAGCGGACCTTGCGGGCCAGGGCCTGGTCGTCAGGGAGCAGGCCGTTCTGCGCGTCCACCAGGAGCACGATGAGTGAGGCCTGGCCCATGGCCACGTCCGCCTGGGCCTTGCTGAGATTGAGGAAGTGCTCGTCGGCGCCGGGCGAAAGGCCCCCGGTATCGACGATCGAGAACTCCTTCCGCTGCCATTCCACCCGGCCATAGGCCCGGTCCCGGGTGGAGCCGGGCCGGGAATCGACGATGGCCTGCCGCCTCCCGGTGAGGCGGTTGAAAAGAGTGGACTTACCAACGTTGGGCCGACCCACGACGGCAACAAGCGGCAAAATAGCGGTTTCGGTTGTGGATTCTGGCTTCACATGGTCTATCCTAATCGCGTCAGCCGGTGCGACCCTCCAGGACCCCGGAGGCGCATCAGAGCAGCGACGCGACTTAGAAGCCCCACCATTCGCCCGAAGGAAGTCCGATGAGCCTCATCAAGGCCGATCTCATTGATCAGGTTGCACTAGCGGCCGATCTCACCCGCGTGCGCGCCGAAATGGCGACGGAAGCCGTGATCGAGTCGTTCAAGGAGGCGCTGCTCTCTTCGCAGCGCATCGAGATCCGCGGTTTCGGCGTCTTCATCATCCGGCCGAGGAAACGCGGAATCGGGCGTAACCCGCGGACAGGTCAGGAAGTTCCCATTCCTCCCGGGCGCAGCATCCGCTTCAAGCCCGGCAAGGAGATCGAGTCGACCGAGATCCTGGCGGCCGCGCCGCCGGTCGAGGCGCCCAAGACCGCGGAGTAGGGTCACATCAAACTCAGCGGGTCCACGTCGACCGCGACCCCGGGGAATCTCATGGGGCCAAACTCCGCGATGAGGACCTCGTGGACGGATTCGCGGATCACGCCGCGCTTCCCCCTCACCACCACCTGATACCGGAACTCGTCCCGGACCTTGGAGAGGGGTGAGGGCGAAGGACCGAGCACTCCCTCGTGGAGCGTGACCTTCAGCCGCCGCGCGATGTTGCGGGCGCTCTTCGCGACCTCGTCCTCGACCCTGCCGCGGAACAGGATGTTGACCATGGCGTCGTGCGGCGGATACCCCATCGTCCTGCGGAACTCCATCTCCCGGTCGAAGAAGGCGTCGTAGTCCTGGTTCTGGGCGTACTCGATCGCGTAGTGCTTCGGGTTGTGGGTTTGCAGCAGGACCTCGCCGGGCAGGTCCGCGCGCCCGGCGCGCCCCGCCACCTGGGTGAGCAGGGCGAACGTCCGCTCGGCTGACCTGAAATCGGGAAGGCCGAGGCCCACGTCGGCATCGATGACGCCCACCAGCGTCACCTTCGGGAAGTCGTGGCCCTTGGCGATCATCTGGGTGCCGATGAGGATGTCGGTCTCGTGCTTTTCGAACTTGTGGAGGACGCCCTCGACCGCCCCTCGACGGGCCGCGATGTCGCGATCGATCCGATCCACGATGGCCTCGGGGAAGGTGGAGAGGAGAACCTCGGCCACGCGTTGCGTGCCGTAGCCCTGAAGGCGCAGGTAGTCGCCGCGGCACATGGAGCAACGGGTCGGGGTGATCTTGATGAGCCCGCAATAGTGGCACTGCGCCTGCTCGCCGCGCCGGTGCAGAACGAAGGCGACCGAGCAGTGCGGACACTGCGCGGAAGCCCCGCATTCCCGGCAGACGAGGCTCGTGGCGTAACCCCGGCGATTGAGAAGAAGCACGGTCTGCTCCTTCCGGGAGAGACGCTCGGCGATGGCCTCGACCAGGGGCGCGGTCAGGATGGCGGTCGGAACCTTCTGCTTCTTTCGGTCGATGATGTGGACGCGGGCCAGCCCCATGGGACCCACGCGGCTGCGCAGGCGCAGCCAGGCGTATCGCTCCTTGATGGCGTTCAGGCGCGACTCCATCGACGGGGTCGCCGAGCCGAGCAGGATCACCGCCTTCTCGAGCCGCGCGCGGTACACCGCGACATCGCGGCCGTGATAGCGAGGCGCGTCCTCCTGCTTGTACGCGGAGTCGTGTTCTTCGTCGACCACGATGAGACCGAGGTTCGGAAGGGGCGCAAAGACCGCGGACCGCGCGCCCACCACCACTCGCGCCTCCCCGCGCCGGGCCCGCCACCATTCGTCGTGGCGCACGCCTTCGGCCATGTCCGAGTGGAGAACGCTCACCGCGTCGCCGAAGCGCTCACGCGAGGCGCGGACCAGGGTCGAAGTGAGGCCGATCTCGGGCACCAGCAGCAGAGCGGTCTTGCCCAGTTCCAGCGCCTTTTGCACCGCGCGCAGGTAGATCTCCGTCTTGCCGCTGCCGGTGACGCCTTCCAGGAGAATGGGCACGAACTTCGATTCGCCCAGGGCCACCGCGACCTTCGTGTCGGCCTCCGACTGCTCGGGGGTCAGGATGCGCTCCTCGAGCGGGGTTGGACGAAGGGCCCGCTGCGAACTCGGATCGGGCCTGCGCTCCGCGACTTCGAGGCCGATGCTCACG
>DAORUA010000500.1:0-2680 GCA_035432945.1 Vicinamibacteria bacterium
TTCGCTGGCGTCTCGCTTCGGAGGTTCGATGAAGCCGGTGGTTGCGCCGGGGCCTGGGCAGTCGCGCCACTCAGCAGGGCGGCGGTGATCGCCGCGGCGAGGCGATGGCGGTGGATGGATTTCATTGGGCTCTTTCCCTTCGCGAAGAACGGCGGTCAGTCTAGTCCCGGGGGATCGGGGCGCGCCGGCTTTTCTAGGTGAGAGGCAGGCCTTTGAACCAGCGCGCGATCGGGATCCACGCCGCGGATTGCGCTGCCGTGAACCACAGCGCGTGGGCGACGAGGAAGATCTTCAACATGGTCTTGAGGGCCCAGCGGGTGGTCAGGTCGTCCCCCCGGCCGAGGATCAGGCCGAGCAGGATGAGGTCGCCCAGGCCGTAGGTGATCGCCTGGTAGAGAAGCTCGTGAGGCAGGGGCGGGAAGTAGAAGAAGAGGATCCGGCCGAGGATCGGATCGATCATGGTGAGCCCGGTGCAGACCATGAAGCCCGCGTGCAGCGCGGTCACCTTCCGGTAGGCGATTCCGCCCGCCCAGGCGATGGCGAAAAGCACGGCGGTGGAGAGCGGAAGGTAGAGGTTGTGGGCCTCGGCCAGGAACACCAGCGGGCTCATGGCCTTGAATCGGGTGTGGGCGAGGAGAACGGAGGAAATCACGACCATGGGGGCAATCGCATACGACAAGGCGCCGAGCACGCGATGCGCGGCCCGCCGCCTGAATCGAATGAGAAAGGGCTGCACGATGAGCAGCAGCACCCAGGCGAGCATGGCGAACGCGTGGACGTGGGTGTAGGCATCGATGCCCCGAGGCGCCTTCGACAGATACTTGGGCCAGAAGGCCGCGATGGCCGCGGCCAGGAGCGCGAGGAAGAAATAGCCGCTCTTCTGGAACATGCTCTTCGGGCTCAGGCCCTTTCCAGGATCGCCAGCGACTCGATGTGGAACGTGGTGGGGAACATGTCGAAGGCCTCCAGGGACACGGCCTTGTAGCCGAAGGTCGCGAAGCGGAGGATGTCGCGCACCAGGGTCGCCGGATCGCAGGAGACGTAGATGATCCGCCCGGGCCGGCCGGCGGCGATGGCGTCGAGTTCCAGGGGATCGAGGCCCCGGCGCGGGGGATCGATAATGGTGGTGGCTCCCTTGAGGTGGAGGCCGGTCGCGAGCGCGGTGCCCACGCTCAGGGGCAGGCGCTCGATCTTGACCGCGTTGGCCTTGGCGTTGCGTCCGAGGTCGTCGAAGGCCACCGGGCTCCACTCGATGGCGGTGACGTCGCGGCCCTTCATGGCCAGGGGAACGCTGAACAGGCCGACCCCGCAGAAGAGATCGACGATGCGGGGGTCGGGTTCGAGGGCGGCGGCCTTCATCACCGCTTCCAGCAGCCCGGCGGTGACGAAGCGATTGGCCTGGAAGAAGCTCATCACGTTGTGGCGCAGCACCACGCCTCCCACCGTGTTCTCGACCAGGGCGTCGCCGTAGATGGTGGCCGCTTCGTTCTTCGAAGTCTTGAGGGCGAGGCCGCTGAGGCCGAGTTCGTGCGAATGTCTCCGAAGCACGGAGGTGAGAGCCGGTTCCGAAGCCACGAGGACGAGGCTTGGTCCGGTGAACGACTCCGCGATCTCGACCGAGCCCGCCTTCACCCCGCCCGCGCTGAGCGAGCGCACCACGAGGTCGATGAGCGCGCGCATCCGCCCCGAGACCTGAAGGCAGCCGGAAGCGGGCACCACCCGATGCGATCGCTCCTCGAAGAAGCCCAGGGTGAAGCCTTCGTCGAACCGGGCGCCGTGGAGCTCGACCCGGGTTCGCCAGCCGAATTCTTCGCCGCTGTTCCAGCGCGAGACGGGCAGGTCGATGTGGGCGCGCCCTAGAAGCTCCTCGAAGGCTTCCTTCTTGGCTTCCTGTTGAGCGACCGGGTCCGCGGCCTGATAGTGGCAGCCGCCGCAACGGCCCGCGACCGCGCAGGGAGCGTCGCGGCGATGGGCGTGCCGCGTCTCCACCGACACCGCCTCGCCGAAGAGCACCCCCTTGCGCTTCGACTTGACCGCGACCGTGACCTCCTCGCCCTTGAGCGCGTTACGGGCGAACACGGTCTGGCCGTCGATCTGGAGCAGTCCGTAGCCTCCATTCACGGCGCGCAGGACCTTGCCGTGCAGAATCTCGCCGCTCATTCGATTTCCGCCAGCAGGAAGCGGGGAAGGCCGAAGCGTTGCAGGATCTTTCTTCGCACGGATTCTCCGATCAGGGTTTCATAGACTTTCGCGGGCATCCGAGACTTATACGCCGCGGTGGCGTCCCGACTCGCCTGCTCGATCGCGGCCAGGACGGGGGCGCCCAGGGCCTTGGCAGCGGCCTCGACCAGGCGGTCCTCGACTCCGGCGAGGGCCTGATCCGCGGCGAAGCCCTTGTCGGCCGAGACGGCCGCCGCGATTTCGAGGAGGGATCGCCTTGCCGCCGAGACGGCCTCCGCCACCTCGGGCCCCGCGGGAAGGGCGCCCACCCGCTCCTCCAACGCCTCGAGGGCTCCGCCCAGTCCGCGCCGGCTCGGGCCTTCGGCCTGAAGGGCGCGCCGGTACCGGTCCACCGCGGCGGTGATCTGGTCCTCGCAGAACTTGAGGGATCGGATCTTCTGCTTCCGGGAGAACGAATGCGCGTGAGCGTCGAAGGCGTCGGTCATGCCGCGCAGGACCA
>DAORUA010000501.1:0-2677 GCA_035432945.1 Vicinamibacteria bacterium
CTCAGTGGGCGCACCCCCAAGGCCCTGCTCCTGTGCGGCGGCGGGAATGACGTCGCCGGCGAGGAATTCGGTGTGCTCGTGAATCACGCAGCCTCCGGCCTGCCCGCTCTCAACGCCGCTGTCCTCGACGGTGTGATCGACGGCCGGCTGAAGGTCGCCCTCGCGCACTGGATCGGCTCGGTGGATGCGGTGGCCCGCGGGGTCTTCGGCCTTCCGCTCAAGATCGTCATCCACGGCTACGACTACCCGGTGCCCGATGGCCGGGGGGCCACCTTCGGTCCGTTGCGTCCGAAGGGGCCGTGGCTTCGTCCCGGGTTCTGGCTCAAGGGTCACACCAACCTTCAGCGCAACCGCGGCGTGGTCCGGGATCTGATCAACCGGCTGAACGATATGCAGGTGTCCCTGGTGGAGGAACTCGAACTCCCGAACCTCGTTCACGTGGACCTGCGGAACACGCTGTCGTCCGTGCTCTACGAGAACGACTGGGACAATGAACTCCACCCGACCGAGGCGGGGTTCCGTTCGCTGGCCCGGAAGATCGCGGCCGCTTTGTGAGTTTCGAAAGGTCAGTTTGTGGCGGCGTCAACCGGAAGCGCGTTCAAGTGCACGTTCGCCTCGCCCGCGAGCTCGATGCTTTGAACGCCACCGGCGCGCCGTAAAGGGGCGGTCGTACAAGGTGCGGGGCCGGGCTCGGTCATGGATGCCGAGCCCGGCCCGTTCCCGGTGAGCGCGTCGATCGGACGGTCGCCCGGCTCCAGATAGAATCGCGCTCCCATGCACACGCGCCTCCAGCTGCCTCAGGGGGCATCGTGCTTCACCTTCGACGAAGCGAGGGCGCGCCGCGCCATCGAGGGCCGGGTGGTGTCGGTGTTCGAAGGGTGGGGCTACGACGAGATCGTGCCGCCCCTTTTCGACGACGCGGCCACCTTCGACCCCACCCTGGCCTCGAAGCTCTACACCTTCACCGGCCGCGAGGGCACGACCCTGGCCCTGCGCCCCGACTTCACGAGCCTGGTGGCGAAGATCGCGGCCGGCCGCCTGAGGCAGGTCGAAGCTCCCTTGCGCCTGTACTACTCGGGCGAGGTGGTTCGCTACGAGCCGCCGCGCGCGGGGCGGCAGAGCGAGTTCCACCAGATGGGTCTCGAGTTCCTGGGCGGCGGCGGTCCGGCGGCGGACGTCGAGGTGATCGCGGTTGCGATCGAGTGCCTGGAGGCCGCGGGAGTGTCCGACTTCGTGTTCGCGCTCGGCCACGCGGGCGTGGTCACGTCGCTCCTCGACGAGGCCGGCTTTCCCGCGGACGATTCCCGCCGCGAGCTGGCGCTTTCGAGTCTCAACCGGCGCGATCCGCTCGCCCTGGCCCAATCGCTCGAAGGCGCCGCGGGCTCCGAGGGGGCGCGGCGCGCTCTCGTCGGCCTCGCGGAAGACAACGGCATTCGCCAGTCGCTCGACGCGGCCCGGCTCGCCCTCGCCGGCATCGATCGCGCCCGCGCGGCCCTCGACGATCTCGAATCGGTGACTCGAACCCTCGAGGAGGCGGGTCTCCGGGGCCGGGTGGCCATCGACCTCTCGGAAAGCCGGGGCCTCGACTACTACACCGGCCTTGTCTTCCGGATCTACGGCGCCGGCCTGGGGTTCGACGTGGGCGGCGGCGGGCGCTATGACGCTCTGCTCGGCCGTCTCGGGCGTCCCATGCCCGCGATCGGCTTCATGCTCGGTCTCGACCGGCTCGCCCTCCTGGTGGGACGGGGCGGGGCTTCAGGCGTGGAAGAAGCCATCGCTCCGAGACCCGTGAAGGGCCGGACGCTCGGCGAGGCCGTCCGGGAAGCGCGCGACCGCAGGGCCCGCGGCGAGAGGATTCGGTTCGAGGGCCCGGCGTGAGCCTGACCATCGCGTTGTCCAAGGGGCGGCTCCTGACCGGGGCGGCGGCGCTCTTCACGAAAGCCGGACTCCCGTTTCCTCCGCTGGATACGAGACGTCTCATCGTGGAGGAGGACGGCCTGCGCTTCCTCTTCGTCAAGGACATGGACGTGCCGGTCTATGTCGAATACGGGGTCGCCGACGCGGGCATCTGCGGCAGCGATGTTCTCCTCGAGGCCGGCAGCGACGTGCTGGTTCCCCTCGACCTCGGTTTCGGGCGCTGCCGCATGGTTCTCGCCGCTCCGCCCTCGAGCGGTTTCGCGGAGGCGTGGCCGATGTCGCTGCGCGTCGCCACCAAGTACGCGAACGTGGCCCGGACCTTCCTCGAGGCGAGGGGCCTTGCCGCCGAGATCGTGAAGCTGCAGGGCTCGGTGGAAATAGCGCCTGGCCTCGGCCTGGCCGACTGCATCGTGGACATGGTCGAGACGGGTCGCACCCTGCGCGAGAACGGACTCGATGTAGTGGAGGAGATCGCCTCCACGTCGGCGCGGCTGGTGGTGAACCGCGCGAGCGATCACACCAGGCGGACCGAAGTGGCGGCCCTTCTCGCGAGCCTCAGGGCCAGTCTCTAGGCGCCTGCGGCCAGGACCGCTTCCGCCGCGACCCGGCCCGATCGCAGGGCCCCCTGGGCGGACGGCTGCTGGGTGTGGTCGCCCGCGAGGTAGAGGCCGGCGCGGAGGAAGCCCGGCACGGTCGAAGTCATGGGCTGGGCGTGGTGGATCCGATCGACCCGCACCAGCGTCCACGCGTCGACCTCCCC
>DAORUA010000502.1:0-1394 GCA_035432945.1 Vicinamibacteria bacterium
TTCCAGGCGAGCCAGGCGATGGCGGGAAGGAAGACCACGGTAACGGGGTGATTCCCGAAGGAGAGGCCGTGCGCGATGAGCAGGAGGATGGCCAGCCTTCGCTGGCGAGGCGTGATCGCCGCTCCGAGCGGGCCTTCGGCGCCCAGCCTGATGGCCAGGAAGAGAACCGCGGACGTGAAGAAGGCGTTCAGCGCATAGGCCTCGGCGGTGAGGGCCTGGAACCAGAGTGAATACGAAAGGCCGGTGAGCACGCCGCCAAGCCAGGCTCCGAACCAGTTCGTCCGGGGGGCCGGCTCCGCGCGGGCGGGCTCCGAGGAGAAGAACCGGTACCCGGACTGCTGCAGGGTGAGAATGGACAGACAGGTCAGGCCCGCGGCGAGGGAGGCCCACACCGCGGAGAACATGTTCCCCGCCTCCGCGAAAGGGCGACCCGGGAGCAGCATCTCGAAAGCCGCTACGAAAGGCCGCCCGAGAAGGAGGTAGACGGGATAGCCGGGCGGAAGGAGGCCACCCCCCGCCTTCAGTGCGGCCAGGAACAGGCCCGAGTCCTGCCAGAACGGACTGGATCCGTGAGTGAGCCAGTAGGCGGCAAGACTGATGGCCGAAACGCTCGCGGCCAGGGCGCCGGACGTCAGATCACGACGCAGGCTCGGTGACACCGGGGGATTCTAAGGGGGGCGTCGCCGTCCGGTTCAGCGAACGCGGGCGGCCAGATCCGCAGCGAGCTTCTCCGCCTGCGAGCCGCACGAGGCCGGGGCCACGACCACGATCTCGATGGCCCGGCGGTTCTGAGTCCCCATCTGCGAGACCGCGATCCAGTCCGATTCCTTGACCGCCACGGGCTCCGGGTGAAGAGTCAGAAGGACCCTCCGGGCCGCCGCTTCTTCGGCCTGCGGCTCGCTGATCTTGTAGGTCACGGAGTAGGTCGACGCCGGCCCGCCGTCCGCCTCGACGGTGGTGAGCCCCTTGGCCCGGCTCTCGGTCACCGTGAAGTCCCGAGGGATGGGCAGACGCAATTCCGCGACCGCGTGCTCAGTGCCGAGCTCGGGGAGGCGGGTGGAGAGATCGGCGCGCTGCTGGATGGAGGTGAGGCCGACGCCCAGCAGGACCAGGGCGGCGACGGCGAGGCGAAGCAGGCCGGGGCGGGAGGGGGCAAGGACCGCGGTCCGGTCGCGGCGCACCAGGCCGAAGGCCATGACCGCCCCGGTCAGGAAGCCTCCCGCATGCGCGGCCATGTCGATGCTCGGAATGAAGGAGATCATCAGATTCAGCAGCAGGGTGGCGAGCACGCCGTTTCGCAGGGCGCGCGGGACAGGCTGGGGCAGCACGTCCTTACGGAAGAAGACGAAGGTGGTGAAAGCGCCGAGCAGGCCGAAGATCGCGCCCGACGCCCC
>DAORUA010000502.1:1494-2673 GCA_035432945.1 Vicinamibacteria bacterium
GGCCCGGGGCCGTCGGTCACGAGACTCCGGGCCGTCTCGAAATCCACCGACGGGAAAGCGCCCTCGCGAAGGTCTCCGGCCATCCGGTCGAGGGCGCTTTCGATGACCAGGCGGGGAGACGAGGAACGAAATCGCGCCCGCGCCTCGCGCACGGTTCCGAAGTCATCGATATGGAGGGTTCGCACCGGCGCGGTGGCTTCAAACGCGCTCTTTCCGAACTCCTCTCCGCCTCCTATGACCACGATGGTGGCCGCACGATCCCTCCGGTGGCGCTCGGCCAGAGCCACCAGGGCCGGAAGATCGCTCTCGCGCCCGAAGCCGAGGGCGGGGCTCAGGACCAGGCGTCCGCACGCCCCGGCCCTCTCCACGATCACCGCGCTGCCAAGGACCCCGGCCACCCGGGTATCCGCGCGCACGTAGCCGCGATCCGAAATGAGCGCGTGCAGCAGGCCCTCGGTGAGACGGCCCGCGAAGATGTCGCTCTGCTGGAAGATGGGCCGGGACCGGGCCGTCCCGAGACGCCTCAGGGCGCCGAGGCCGAGAAACGCGGCCAGGAGGCCCAGGAGGAACACGGTGGTGGACATCGAGCCTCCCAGTCTATGGGGCGGAGTCGGATCGTGGTCAGCCAGTGGTGGGATACTTGCCCCCAAAAATCATGCGACGAACCAAGATCGTGGCCACCATCGGCCCAGCCTCATCCAGCGAAGCCGTCCTCGAACAACTGATCGTGGCGGGAGCCACGGTCTTCCGGCTCAACTTCTCGCACGGGTCTCATGAAGACCATTCGCGCAGCTTCAACCTGATCCGCTCCATCGCGAAGCGCCGGGGCGAGGCGGTGGCGATACTTCAGGATCTTTCCGGTCCGAAGATCCGAACCACCCGGGTGGCGTCCGCCGAGGGAATCACCCTCGAGACGGGGCGCACCCTGGTCATCACCAACGATGAGGACGTGATCGGCACGCCCGAGCGGATCGGCACCACCTACGAACCCCTTCCGCGCGACGCGAAGCCCGGCGACACGATTCTCCTCGACGACGGCAACCTCGAACTCCGTGTGCTCGAGTGCAAGGTCCACGGCGTTCATTGCGAGGTGATTCACGGGGGCGTTTTGAAGTCCAACAAGGGCATGAATCTCCCCGGCGTCTCCCTGTCCACCCCCGCCCTCACCGAGAAGGACCG
>DAORUA010000503.1:0-2669 GCA_035432945.1 Vicinamibacteria bacterium
CGCACCGGTGAGAAGGCCATGGTCTGGGTGGCCGGGGGCTCGCCGAAGGTGCCCAGGTCGCGATACACGGCGGCGCCCCGGGCGCCGACCTCGGTGACCACGGCCCGGGGAGACGGGCGGGGCACGGCCTGGGCCGACGCCAGGCGCGCCTCGATGCCCTCCAGCAGCCTCACCACTTCCCGGCCCGAAGGCTCCACCGCCTGGGCCCGGCGCGCCGCCTCCAGGGCTCGCTCCAGGTCGTGGGCCTCCAGGCGGCGGTTCGCTTCCTCCAGGTTCTCCCGATACGACCGTCGACGAGATTCTTCCGAGAGGGGTGAATCGACGGGAACCCGAAGTCCCGCCACCCTTCGCAGTTCCGCCGCCATCTCGGCGAGATCCTGATACCGATCGCCGGGAGACTTGGACAGGGCCTTCGCGACCACCTCACGCAGGCCGCGAGGCAAGCCAAGCGCCGCGTCGTCCAGCGGGGGCGGCGGCTCGTGGACGATCTGGTAGGCGAGAGTGGTGAAGGTGGGCGAGGCATACGGCTTGCGGCCGGCCAGGAGTTCGTAGAGCACGATGCCCACCGCCCACTGATCGGCCCGATGGTCGACCCGACCGTCGGTCAGCGCCTCGGGGGCCACATAGCTGGGGGTGCCAAGGACCAGGCCGGTCTGGGTCATGTGGGCGTCGCCCAGCCGGGCGATTCCGAAGTCCATGATCTTCAGGCTGCCGTCGGGAAGCAGCCGGATATTGGCGGGCTTGATGTCCCGGTGGATCACCCCCCGCTTGTGGGCGTAATCGAGACCGCGGCAGATCTCGACCACGATCTTGACCTTGTCCTCGACGCTGCGGGGAATCTGCATGGCCCGCGAGAGGTCCTGCCCCTCCAGCAACTCCATCGCGATGTAGAGGGTGCCCTCGAAGTCCCCCGCTTCGAAGACGGTGACGATGTTGGGGTGCTGGAGCCGGGCGGCGGCGCGCGCCTCACGGAAGAAGCGCTCTTTGGCCTCCTCGCTGTCCACCGCGGCGCTGACGATGGTCTTGAGCGCCACCAGGCGGTCGAGCCCAGGATCCCGGGCCCTGTAGACCGTGCCCATCCCTCCCTGGCCGAGGCGGTCGAGGATCTCGAACTTTCCGATTCTCTGCGGCAGGGGAGCGGACTGAACCAAGGATCGATCATAGACGCGAGCCGACGGCCCGGGCGCCCGCTGAGGAGCAGGGTCATGTCCGCAGGAGTCGAAGGCGACCGAGCTCTCTACTCCGCCCGCAGCGCCTCCATCGGCCGAACCCGGGTCGCCCGCTGCGCCGGCACGTACACCGAGAAGAGCGAGATCACCGTCACCAGCCCGAACACCGCGACGTAGGTGACCGGATCGAGCGCGCTGACCCCGAACAGGATGCTGGAGATCCCGTCGCGACCCACGGTGGCGATGGCGAGGGCGATGGCGAGGCCGAGCGAGAGGCCAAGCGCGATCTGACGCGCCCCCTGCTTCAGGACCATGGCGAGGATCCCCGACGCCGCGGCGCCCAGGGCCATGCGCACGCCGAACTCCACCGTGCGCTGGCTGACCGAGAACGCCATGACCCCGTAGATCCCCACCGCGGCCAGGATGATGGCCACGAGACCGAGGGCCGAGAACAGGGTGGCGATGATGCGGTTGATCGCGACCGAACCGTCGAGATTGAACTTGGGGGTGGCCGCGAAATAGAGGGGCAGGTTCGGATCGACCTTGCGAACCTCGCGACGGAGGTCGGGCAGGATGGCGTCGGCGGTCTGGCCGGCGCGCGGCTTCACGATGACGGTGGCGAACTGGTTCGCGATCGGCTCGGCCGCCGCGGGGCCGAAGGCCACGGAGTAGAAGGGCACGTAGAACCCGCTGTCCTCGACGTTGCGGGTGTTGAAGGGCGCCGCCATCCTCACCGTGCTGACCACGCCCACGATGGTGCGCCACGGGCCGAACTGCGGGTTGCTCCCGTCGCCAGTGCGGAACCTGCGTCCGATCGGGCTCTGGCCGCCGAAGTGCCTCCGCGCGAACTCCGCGTTGATCACCGCCACCGGCTGCTTCGAGTCGAGGTCGGAGTCGTCGAAGTCGCGGCCCTCGAGCAGCTTCTGACCGAGAACATTGAAGAAGCCCGGGGACACCTGCTCGAAGTTCACGTTCGGATGATCGCCCTTCGCGTTGTAGGTCTTGCCCTCGATCTCGATGGGGCCGTTGCCCGAGAACACCATCTGGAAGCGGCTGGTGAGGGCGACACTCTCGAACTGCGACGATTGGCGCAGGGTGGTGAGGAGCCGGTCGAAGAAGATCTTCCGCGCGGCGGGAGTGGGGTAGTCGCCGTCCATGAGGCCCATGCGCGCGGACATGATGCCGCCAGTGTCGTAGCCGTAGTCGATGGTCTGCTGATTGACGATGGAACGCACCTGGAGCACGGAGCCGATCAGGAGGATGCAGGTCACCGCGATCTGGAACACCACAAGCCCTCGGGTCAGCAGTCCGACATGACGCGAGGAGTTGCCCCGGCCCGAATCCTTCAGCGTCGAGGCTGCGTCGGTGCGTGAGGACATCAGGGCGGGCATGAGGCCGGAGAGCAGCGCGGCCGCGAAGGTCGCGGCCACGGTGATGAGGAGGGCGAGGCGGTCGATCTCGAAGACCATCCAGCGGGGCGGGCCGTTCTGCTGGGCCCGG
>DAORUA010000504.1:0-2667 GCA_035432945.1 Vicinamibacteria bacterium
CCCACGGTTCACGCCTTCGCCTTCGTTCTCGGCGCCATCGTGCTCGGGCTCGCCGCCGGCGCCCTCCTCTCGAGCAGTCTTCTCCCCGTGGTGAAGAATCCGCGGCTCCTCTTCGCCCTCGTGCAGGCCGGGGTCGCGGTCGCGAGCGCTCTGGTCATCCGCTCCCTCGCGTCCATGCCTCTCGTTTACGGCGCTGAGGTGCGACGCCTCGTGGATCAACCCGAGGCGCTCGTCACCCTTCAGGCCGAACGTGCTCTCTTTCTGCTCTTCCCCGCGGCGGCCCTGTCCGGCGCGCTCTTCCCCCTCGGCCTGCGCCTGCTCAGGGCGAGGTTCTCCTCCTCCCAGGCCATGGGCTTCGGCAGCGCGCTCAATACCCTGGGCGCGATCCTGGGCGCGTCTCTGGCCGGCTTCATCCTCCTTCCGGAGATCGGCCTCGACCGGACGCTGCGCCTGGCCGCCTTCGCCTCGGCGGTGTCGTCGATCGGGGTCGCCCTGTCCGGCCGGCGCGCCGCGCGGGTGGCGGGCGGGCTCGCGGGCGCGGCTTCGTTCATCCTGATCGCGGCCTCGCCCTCGCTCGACCAGGAGCTGTTCGCCGGGGGCGCCTACAAGTACTCCGTCTATGACATGAACCTCAGCGTCGAAGACGTCCTCCGCCGCGGCGAACTCGTCTCCTACGCGGAGGGGCGGGTGGCGAACGTGTCGGTGAAACGCGTGGCCTCGTCGTTCTCGCTGGCCGTGGATGGCAAGGTGGACGCCACCTCGGGCGGCGACATGCTGACCCAGCGTCTGCTCGCGCATATCCCCTTCCTGGTGAGCGCGAACCCGGCCCGGGCGCTGGTCATCGGCCTCGGGAGCGGGGTCACCGCGAGCGCCGCCCTGACCCACGACCCCGTGTCCGTGACCGCGGTGGAGATTTCTCCGGAGGTGGTCGACGCCGCCCGCCGGTACTTCGACGGCGCCAACAACCACCTTCTCCAGAGCCCGAAACTGAAGCTCGTCATCGGCGACGCGCGGCAGCACGTCCTCGCCACCGCGGACCGCTACGACGTGATCATTTCCGAGCCCTCCAATCCGTGGATGGCGGGCGTCTCAGCCCTGTTCACGCGGGAGTTCTTCGAGGGAGTGCGCGGGCGACTCTCGCCGGGCGGCGTCTTCTGCCAGTGGGGACATCTGTACAACATGGGCGAGGGCGATCTCGCCACCCTGCTCGCCACCTTCCGCGACGTCTTCCCGGGGGGCCGGGTCTTCGTCATCAGCGAAGCGGACATCCTGATCGTGGGGAGCGAAGGGCCCACGTCGCTCGACGAGAATCGGCTGGCCCGGATTCGCGATGCGGCCCGAGCGGATCTCGCCGCCTCGAGGCTCTCGGCGGCGGCGCTTTCCGCCATTCCCACCGCCCTCCTCGCCGACCTGCCCTGGCTGAGCGACGCCCGAAGGCACACCGACGACGCGCCGGTGCTCGACTTCAGCGCCCCCCTCTCCATTCACGCGCAGACCGCCACCCCAAACCGCCGACGGCTTCTTCCCGGCGACGCGCCGAAGGACGCGGCCGTCATCCGGTCGCGCCTCGCTCTCCTCCAGGCCTCGGGCAGCGAGGAATGGACCTACGACCTGGGGGAGCAGGCCCTGACCCTCGGTCTCGCCGACCGTCGCATCGCCGAGGAATTCGTGAAGAGCGCGGTCCGCCTGCGTCGCGCGGATGCGGCAGAAGCCGTCCTCGATCGCGCCACCCTGCGGGCGCCCTCGGCCGCGCTCTTCATCGCGAGAGCCCTCCTGTACTGGAACACGGACCGGGCCGCCCGCGCGCTCGAGTCGCTCGAAGACGCGTCGAGGGTCGACCCCCGGGAAGCGAGGGCCTACCTGCTCGGCGCCGAGATTCAATCCGCCGCGGGAAATCTCCAGCCCATGCGGAAGCTGATCGGCCGCGCCCTGGTCCTGAATCCGAGGGACGCGGAGGCGCTCGGCCTCGCCGCCGAGGCGGAGCTGAAGGACGGCCGCCTCGAGCCCGCCTTCCGGCTGGCCGAAGGCGCCCTGGGCATCGACCCGGAGGAATCGCGGGCCATGGAAGTCCGGGCCCTCGCCCTGGCCCAGCTCGGGCGGCTGGCCGAGGCGCGGAACGCGTTCCTCCGCCTGGTCGCGGGGGCGCCCGAGGTCTCGGCCTCCCGGAACAACTTCGGCGTGTTCGAGCTTCAGCAGGGGAACGCGGCGGCGGCGGCGCGCCTGTTCAAGGACGCCGCGGACCTGGACCCCTCGAATCTCGACGCCTACCGCGGGCTCAAGGAAGCCGCCTTGCTGCTCAAGCGGCAGGACCTCGTCGAGTTCGCCGATCGCGGCCTCGCGAGGCTGTCCCCCTAACGGGAGACGCTCACCATGCCGATGCCGTCGGGGTCGAGTTCCACCTTGACCCCCGCCGAAGCTCCCGGAACCAGCAGGCGGCCTTTCACGACCAGGCTCAGCCGCTTCTCGCCGACCTTGACCTCGACCGGGAGGGGGCCGGCGTAGCCGTCCACCACGATCTCCTTGCCCGCTCTGGTTGCGGCCACGCGCATGGAGGGAAGGGTGGTGTTCCGAACGAAGGTCTCCCACAGGCCGTTGAGGTCGATCCCGGCCTCGGCTTCGAAGGTCTGGCGCACCGCTTCCGAATCCACCTTCGCGAACTGGTGTTCC
>DAORUA010000505.1:0-2664 GCA_035432945.1 Vicinamibacteria bacterium
GCCCATGGCGAGCCAGGGTTTGCCGTCCTTCATGGCCAGGATGGCGCTGATGGGGAGGATGAGACGACGCCCCGGGCCGCGCGAGGGAGCGGGAAGGCCGCTGCCCGTAGCGCGCACGCCGTCGATGAAGATGCCCGGCGCGCCCCCGTGGATGGTGTGCAGCAGGGAGATCCAGTTGCCCTGCGCGTCCGCGACCACGATGTGGTTGCTGCCCACCGTGGTCACCACCCGGGCGCCCGGGACCGGCGCGTCCGCGGTCTTCGCGGCGAGGCTCACCTTCGGCATGGTCTGCTTCACGAACTCCGCCACCATCCGGCCGTAGTCCTTCGAGAGCCACAAGGTGCTCGGAACGTTGTAGGTCAGCGGGTCCCGGATGGCGCCGCGGGTTTCTTCGTTCACCCGGGCCATGGCGCGGGCCACGATCTCCATGGATTCCGCCGACTTCGTGTAGCTGCCGAGGCGGGGCAGATCGAAGTTCTCGAGGACGTTCAGATTGAAACCGATGGCGAGGCCGCCGGTGTCGGGCGCGGGAGAACCGACAAGCTCGTGGCCGCGGTAGGTGAACCGCACCGGCTCGGCCCATTCAGGCTGATACTCCGCGAGATCCTCCATGGTCACCGACATGCCCGCCTTCTTCACCGCATCCACGAACTTGCGGCCCCAGGCCCCCGTGTACATGTAGTCCGGGTCCTTCGCCACTTCGCGCAGAGTCGCGGCGAGAGCCGGCATCTTCCACCGCTGCCCGGCGCCCACGAGATGCCCGTCGGGCATGTAGAACTTCCGGGCCTCGGCGTGACTCCGCAGGTCCGAGAGGAAGCCCGACTCCCACATTCCGAAGTTGAAGCCGTACATGTACGAGGTGACGAGCGGCCCAACCTCGGCCTCGCGGATCGCGGGCTCGACAATGCTGGCCCAGGGCCTCGACCCGAACCGCTTCGAGAGCGCGGACGCGCCCCGCACCGTGCCGCCCACCACGACCTGCTCCGTCCCCTTGCCGCCGTTCCGATCGGGATCCGGATGGGCGCCGATGGCCACGAGCGCGTGCGTCTTCCCCGCCTTCGCGTCGTGGTAGAGGGCGGACATCGAGCCGAAGAGAAAGACCATGTGATAGTCCGCCACTTCCTGAACGAAGAGCGCGGTAAGCGCCGCGTCCACCGCGTTGCCGCCGTCCTTGAGGACGCGCAGCGCGGCCTCGGTCGAGGAGAGGAGCTGGGTGCTCACCATCCCCTGGTCGCCGACGGCCACGGTCTTCGGGCCCTGGTTGAGCCGGGGATCGCTCAGATCGACGGGCTTCGCCTGAGCGAAGACGGAAGGAGCGATCGCAAGATGAGAAGCCAGAAGGAGGGCCACGAGCCTGCGGGTCCTGCCGGAGTTCAGCAGTTGCACGGGAAAATCAACGTTGACCCTCTGAACGTCTCGCCCGGGGCGTCGAACGGCGCCCAGCTCCAGATACGCGGACAAGTCGGCGCCCGCGTCGTGCTTCGCATCCAGCACCGCGGCTCGGAGCACCTTACTTGCTGTGGTAGAGCTTTTCTTCTTCATGTCGTGCCCGCCTTACGAAAATGATGCGTATGCGCTCGCCGCGAACGGTGACGAACGCTGACCATACCTGCTTGCCGATGGTGCCAATGACCTGGGTCCTGGGCGGGTTGATTCAAACCACCGCGCTCAGCACCTCGCTGGACATCAGGACACCCCTTCGAGTCAGCCGGACGTTGACGTCATCGACCCGCAAGAGACCCGCGGCGATGCTCGGCTTCAGGGCGTCTCCGAACTGATCCATGACGTCGATGCCATGTCGGGCCCGGAAGGCGGGACGGTCGATGCCGCGTCTCACCCGCAAGCCCGTCATCACCGCCTCTTCCAGCCGCTCCTGACGAGACAGGGTCCTCTCCCCCGCGCGCGCTCCGCCTCGCGCTTCGATGGCCGAGCAGTAGCTTCCGAACGTGGCCTCGTTCCAGTAGCGCACTCCGCCCTCGAAGCCGTGGGCGGCCATGCCGAAGGCGTGGAATGGACCGTCGTCCCAGTACTTGAGGTTGTGACGCGACTCGAAGCCGGGCTTCGCGAAGTTCGAAATCTCGTAGGCCTGGATACCCGCCTCGGCCATGAGGTCTTCGGCCTCATTGAAGAGGTCGGCCACGAGATCGTCGTCGGGGAGATTCAGCGTGCCCTCGCGGGCGCGATGGGCCACGACGGTCTTCCCGTCGATCTCGAGGACGTAGAGGCTGACATGATCGGGGCCGAGGTCGAGGAGCCGGCGCAGGCTCTCGAGGAAGCGCTCCCTCGTCTCGCCCGGCCAGCCGAGGATGAGGTCCATGGAGATGTTGGTGAAACCGGCCGCGCGGGCGGCGCGGGCCGCAGCGGTCGCGTCGTTGCCGGTGTGGTCGCGGAACATCTCCCGCAGGACGGCGTCATCGAAGGACTGCACGCCCAGGCTGAGGCGGTTGACCCCGGCGGCGAGCAGACCTGAGAAGCCGCGCTCGTCGAGATCCTTCGGGTTCGCTTCGAGGGTGACCTCGGAGTTGGCGGCCACCGAGTAGCGTCGGCGCAGGGCCGCGATCAGCTCGCCGATCCGGGCCGGCGGAACCAGTGAAGGTGTTCCGCCACCGAAGTACATGGTGTCCGCTTCACCGCCCTTCGAGGCGCCGATTTCGGCGGTCAGCG
>DAORUA010000506.1:0-2647 GCA_035432945.1 Vicinamibacteria bacterium
TCGGCCGCGAACACGGCCTCGCGCTCGACATGCTCGAGCATGTCCGCCACCACCACCACGTCGAACTCGCCGTCTGCGAAGGGCAGCTTGTCTTCGGTGACGAGATGAACGTCGGTTTCGACCAGGCCCCGGATCGCCTCCACCGTCTCCGCGGTGAGATCTCCCGAGGCCCAGGAGCCGCCCTGCTTTCGAAGCAGAAGGCTCACCACCCCGTTGTCGGATCCGAGGTCGAGACAGCGTTTCCCCTCCACCGGGCCGAGCACGGAGAGCAGGGCTGCGACCTTGTCGCGCTTGAGCGGCGACTTTCGAAACAGGCGCAAGGCCCAGGGCTCAGTCACGGTCGAACCTCGCGATCACCGGGGAGCCGAAGAGCGCCTTAAGGCCAAGCGCCCGCGCCGCCGCCTCGAGGCCGCGCGAAAGTCCCGGGGACTTGAGCGCGCGGTGCAGGGCCATGGGCCAGAAGAACTGGGGCCGGCGCTCCCGCAGGTGAAAGCCGTTCTGCCGAAAGAGAGTCGAGACTTCGGCGTCGCTCATCACGAGGAAGGGCCGGGTGTTCCGCTCCACCCGTTTCTTCGCGCTGAAGAGAAGGTCGGCTGCGGCATTGAAGCTCCGCGTGGTCGCGTAGTCGACGATCACCGCCACTCGCGCCGGACGGCACAGCCCCGCGACGAGGCCTCGGAGGTCGCGGGCGTGCGCGAGGAGGCGGTAGCTCACCACCGCATCCATGGACTTCGCGTCGACCGGCGGATTTCTCAGGTCACCGGTGAGGAGGTTCACCCGGCCGGAGTCGATCGTGGGGCGGAGCGTCGTCGCGACCGCGGCCGGCGAGCTCGCGAGGACGCTCACCCGGTGGCCCCGATCGGCCAGGACGGGCGCGATCTGGCCATGGCCGCCGCCCACGTCGAGCACGCTCGCCCCTGGGAGATCGCGCAGGAGGTCGGCCGTGATGCCGGCCTGGGTCGCGAGCATCCATCCCCCCACCGGCGAGTCGAAGCGTCTCGCGTAGCCCGCGGACGCGGTTTCGACGTCGGCATCTTCCAGCGGCGCGCTCACAGCCGAGATTCGATCATGCCTGGGCGATCTCCGTCTGGCGTGGGCGTCGGCGTGGGGGAGGGAGCGGGCGGATCATCCTGCTCGCGGGGCTCCGGCCCGCTCTCGTCGGCGATCACCTTCTCGGGCTCCTTGCCCATGTCGCGGATGTCGCGCCTCAGGTAGCCCGCCCAGCGCATCTGGCGCAGCACCTTCCTCGTGGCCCGGGCATGGAGCGAGGGGTTGATGCGCGGATTGATCCGCCGCGGCGACGGGATCATGGCCGCGAGCCCGGCCGCCTGATCCACGTCGAGCGCCGCGCAACTGACCCCGTAGTAGCGCCGCGCCGCGGCTTCGCACCCGTAAACACCGTCGCCCCACTCGATCACGTTCAGGTAGATCTCGATGATCCGCTTCTTGGGCAGGTCGCGCTCCATCCAGGTGGCCACGATGGCCTCGCGGGCCTTGCGGATGAGGCTCTTGTAGGTGGTGAAGTAGACGTTTTTCGCGAGCTGCTGGGTGATGGTGCTGCCGCCCCGCGCGTAGCGTCCCTTCTCGATGTTGGTCTCGATCGATTCCTTGATCGCATCCCAGTCGATGCCCTCGTGGCCGAAGAAGTTCGGGTCCTCGGCGGAGAGGACGGCATGGATGAGGTTCTTGGAGATGCTCCGGATGGGCACCGTCTTCTGGAGCCGGCGCGGCCTGCGGCCGGCCTCGCGGGCCTCGGCGTCGCGCTGCCGCATGACACTCGTCTCCTCCGGGAGGTTCCGGGCGAGATCGCGGACCTCCGACCTGGCGGGAAGTCCCAGGAGGATCCAGCCTCCGAGGAGGAGCAGGGCGGCGAGGAGTGCTGTCGCGCCCTTGCTGATCATGCGAAAGAAACGTCTCAGAGGAACCTCAATCCAGGGGCCCCTGTTGAAAACCGGGCCGGGCCACCCCGTTGATACACTAAAAGATCACTGATGCTGCACGAAACGCTCCGAAACAAGTACGAAATGGTCATCGGACTCGAAGTCCATTGCCAGATGAAGACCCGGACGAAGCTCTTCTGCTCCTGTCCCAACAACTTCGGCGACGCACCGAACACGAACGTCTGCCCGGTCTGCCTGGGTCTGCCCGGGGCGCTTCCCGTGATCAGCCGCGAGGCGGTCACCCTGGCGGTGCGCGCCGCCCTCGCCACCGGCTGCACCGTTCACGAAACCTCGATCTTCTCCCGCAAGAACTACTTCTATCCGGACCTGCCCAAGGGCTACCAGATCTCCCAGTACGACCGGCCCTACGCCACCGACGGGAAGGTGGAGGCCCTGGAGGCGGACGGGACCTCGAAGACGGTCCGGCTCGAGCGGATCCACATGGAGGAGGACGCGGGCAAGCTCCTTCACGAGGGATACCCCTGGTCGAAGGACATGAGCGGCGTCGATCTCAATCGCAGCGGCACGCCCCTGATCGAGATCGTGAGCAAACCGGACATCCGCTCCGCCCAGGAGGCGCACGCGTATCTCACCGCGCTCAAGGCCATCCTGGTCTACGCCGACGTCTCCGACTGCAACATGGAGAAGGGCTCCTTGCGCTGCGACGCGAACGTGTCGGTCCGGGTGCGAGGCACGGAGCCCTTCGG
>DAORUA010000507.1:0-2644 GCA_035432945.1 Vicinamibacteria bacterium
AGACGCCGCCCATCTCCATCCACGCGATGTTCGCGGGCGAGAAGGCGGGTTCGAGGGAGATGTCGAAGCCGCCGTAGCCGTAGAGGTACGTGGGGTTCTGTCCGTTCAGGACCAGGCCCTTCTTATGCACGATGAACATGGGGATCTTCGTCCCGTCCTTGCTCGGGTAGAAGACCTGCTTCGTCTCGAAGGCGTTCGGATCGAAGTCGACCTTCGGCTGTTTGAAGATCGTGCTCGTCTTCGCGGCGAAGTCGTAGCGGAACGTGGTCGAGGGATAGTTGAACGAAGTGAAGGCGTAGAAGGCGTCCTGGTCCTTTCGCTTCCCGCTGATGCCCGCGACGGAACCGATGGCGGGGAGCGCGATCTCGCTCTCTGGCTTCCCGTCGAGCGAGAAGAGCTTCAGCTTCTCGTGCGCGTCGACCCGCCACACCGTGACGAAGCGATTGGCCATGAGGGCGACCGCGGAGAGCACGTCGCGGTTCGCGGGCTGGGCGATCAGGGTCTTCCACGCAGCTGGCTCGGTCCGGCCCCGCTCGATCGCCACCACGCGCTTCCGGGGCGCATCCTTGTCGGTGACCGCGTAGAAAATCGCCCCGTCGTTCCCCACCACGTTGTAGAACGCATCGAACTTGTCGAGGAACGGCTCGATCTTTCCGTTCGGGTCGGTGAGATCCTTCAGGAAGACGCGATTCTTCGGATCGGTGCCCTCCGACTGGTAGATGAGCAGCCATCGGCCGTCATCCGTGACCTCCGCGCCCAGGCCCCAATCGGGCTGATCGGGGCGTTCGTAGACGAGTTCGTCCTTCTCCTGCGCGGTCCCCACCCGGTGAAAGTAGACCTTCTGGAACTTGTTGACCGCCTTGAACGCCTCGCCCTGGTCCTTTGGGGCGTCGTAGCGCGAGTAGTAGAACCCGCTGCCATCCTTCTTCCACGCCGCGCCCGAGAACTTCGACCACTTGATGACATCGGCGAGGTCCCTGCCCGTCGCGACGTCGCGGACCTTCCACTCCATCCAGTCGGAGCCGGAAGCGGAGGTCGAGTAGGCCATGTGCTTCCCGTCCTCGGAGAAGCTCACGCCGGAAAGCGCCACCGTGCCGTCGGTGGAAAGCGTGTTGGGATCGAGCAGCACCTCCGGGGTCGCGGTCAGGGACGTCGCCTTGTAGATGACGGCCTGGTTCTGGAGCCCGTTGTTCCTCGAGAAGATCGTCCAGGCTCCCTCGCGGCTGGGAACGCCGTATCGCTCGTAGTCCCACAGCTTCGTGAGTCGGGCCCGGATGGCCGCGCGCCTCTCGATCTTCTCCAGGTAGCCGAAGGTGACCTTGTTCTGCGCCTCCACCCAGGCCGCGGTCTCGGGACTGTTCGGATCCTCGAGCCAGCGGTAGGGATCCGCGATCGTGTGTCCATGCAGGACTTCGACGACGTCCCCCTTCTTGGTCTGGGGATACGCGATCGGTTCGTTCTGAAGGGCTTCGAGCTTGGTCATGGACACCAGGGTGAGACACAGGGACACGGCGAGGGGAATGCGAGGGTTCAAGACGACCTCCTTGGGATACCGGGCAGGGGCATTATCGACGGGGACCGCCATTCACGCCGAAAAGGGCGGGCAGCGCTTCCGCGCTCTTCGCCTGGATGAACTGGTGGAACCGGGCGGTGTTTTCCGCGGGCTCGGCGTTCACCAGGAGGGTCGAAGCGCCCAGGCTGCGCGCGAGGTTCACGAGGCCCGCCGCGGGCCACACCGCGCCCGAGGTGCCCACCGCGATGAAGACGAAGGGGCCGCCCGCGGCGCGGCGCATGAACGAGTCGATGGCCTGCAGGTGCCGCGGATCGAGCATCTCCCCGAACCAGACGATGTCCGGCCGGAGCAGGGCCTTCCGGCCCCGGCGCTCGCAGTCGTCGCAGGTCGGCAGGGTCTGCCCGAAATAGGTGGCGTGATCGTCGAAGGGCTCGAGGTCGCAGGTCGAGCACTTCGTCCTGAACAGACTGCCGTGGATCTCGATCACCCGCTCCGAACCGGCGCGCTGATGAAGGCCGTCGACGTTCTGGGTGACGAGCAGGAAGCGGTCGCCGAGCCGCTTCTCCACTTCCGCGATCGCCCGGTGGCCGGGGTTCGGCTCCACCGTCTTCGCCTGGTCGCGGCGCAGCGAGTAGAACTTCCACACGAGGACGGGATCGCGGATGAATCCTTCGGGCGAGGCCACGTCCTCGACCCGGTGCTGTTCCCATAGGCCGTTCGAATCCCGGAAGGTGGCGAGGCCGCTCTCCGCGGAAACCCCGGCCCCGGTGAGGACCAGGAGCCTGGCGCCCTCCTCGCGAAGGGTCTCCATCCCTGCGGTCAATTCTTCCACCAGCTCTCGTTTCCGATCGAGTACCGCGGCCAGTCCTTGTAGTCGAAGTGCCACCACTCGGCTTCGTACACGCTGAAGCCCTCATGCTCCATGGCCTGACGAAGCAGATCGCGCAGCGCGCGCTGTCTCGAGGTCCCGCCCCCGTAGTCGGGATAGGAGCGAGGCGACATCTCGTCGTACCCGCCGGTCATCTCGACCGCCTTCTTCGTCTTCAGATCGAAGAGAGTGAGATCGATCGCGCAGCCGCGGTTGTGCCTCGACCCCTGCGCCGGGTCGGCCACGAAGACACGCGAGGCCTC
>DAORUA010000508.1:0-2636 GCA_035432945.1 Vicinamibacteria bacterium
GGACGCGGGCCCGCCCCACCTTGCCATCGACGCCGATCACGATCTCCAGGGTCACGACACCCTCGATCTTCTTGATGAAGGCTTCCTGCGGGTAGACGGGTCTCGTCTGCTTCAAAAGACGCGGCGGCTGATCGTAGTCGAGCACCGGAGAATCGCCCGTGCCCCCGATGACTCCGCCCAGGGTTCCCCCGAGCGTCCCGCCCACCGTTCCGCCTTCGACCCCGCCCGCCATTCCCTCGGCGGAGCCCGCTTCCGATCCATCGGCTACGCCGAACTGCTTGAGCGGATCGATCCCCTTCTCGGGCTCCACGGGCTTGGGCTCCTCCGGCATCTTGGGCTCCACGAGCACCTCGGGATCGGGCGGCTTGGCGCCCGTCTTTTCCGGGGCCTTTTCCTGCGGCTTGGTCGAAGCGCCCTTGGGGAGGGGCGGCGGCGGCGGGGGGGGCGGGTTGTAGATCAGCGCCCGGATGTAATCGACGGGCGGCGGGGTCGCGTCGGGAAAGAGGAGCGGAGACAGGACGAGCGCGAGAATCAGGATTCCATGAAGGCCGGCCGAGAGCCAGAACCAGGGGCCGCGGGCCGGCGGCGTCCGCACCTCTCCCGTGTACAGGGAGAAGAGTTCGACCGGCGCGGTCTCGGGTTGTTCGTTCTCGGTCATAGGCGGCCCCCGGAAGGAAGCCCACAGCAATAGCGCTGCCACTTCCCAGGAGAGCCCGCGGAGTCTACCCCTCGACCTCTTTCGGCCGGGTACGACGCGGCCAGGCCACCCGCAGGCCGCTTTCGCGCCGGCCTAGGCGGAGGGGACGCGCGAGGCCTGGCGGTTCTGCCACCAGATCACGATGGGGCTCGCGATATAGACGGTCGAGTAGGTCCCGACAAGAATTCCGATCACCATGGTGAAGCCGAAGCCCCTCAGCACTTCGCCGCCGAACAGGAAGAGGCCGAGAACCGCCAGGAAGGTCGTCCCGTTGGAGATGAGAGTCCGGGTGAGGGTCTGGTTCAGGGAGTCGTTGAGGATCTTCGAGAGCGGATCCTTCTTCTTCGTCTTGAGGTTCTCGCGGGCGCGGTCGAAGATCACGATGGTGTCGTTGACCGAGTAGCCGACCAGGGTCAGGAGGGCGGCGATGATGTTCAGAGTGATCTCGTAGTTGAAGAAGGCCAGGAACGCGAGAGTCACGAGGACGTCGTGGAAGACCGCGATGGTGGCGGCCGCGCCCCAGATCGCGCCGCCGAAGCGCCAGGTGATGTAGAGGAGCTGGAACACGAGGCCCCAGACCGTGAGCTGAATCGCCTTCTGGCGCAGATCCGCGCCCACGGTCGGACCCACGATTTCCGAGGAGGACTCGAGGATCCTGTTCTCGGGATACTGGGCGGCGATCGCCGCCTTCGCGTTGTTCGCGGCCAGGTCCAGATTGCCCTCGTCCGCCGACGCGATGCGGACCAGCACCTGGTTCTTGCTGGGAACGTCGTAGGTCTGGATGGTGGCGTCGGGAACCGCCGCGCGGATCCGATCGTTCTCCGGAGTCTTTTCGAAGTGGAGGATCAGCTGGGTGCCCCCGGAAAACTCGACGCCGTAGCCCCTGGCGTTCGAGCCGATGTAGAGGCCGGTGGCCAGCATGAAGCCCACGCCGCCGAAGATGAGGGCGAGGCTCAGGGCGATGAAGTACTTCGCCTTGCCGAGGAAATCGAAATTGGGGTTCTTGAGAATCTCGAGCATTTTCTTGGGTGCGATTCCGTTAGATGGAGAGAGTGTCGACCTTGCGATCGCCGCCGAGCACCCATTCGAAAAGGAACTTACTCACGAAGTAGGAGGCGAAGACGTTCGCGATGAGCCCCCAGACCAGAGTGATGGCAAAGCCCCGGATCGCGCCGGTGCCGAACTGGAACAGAAAGGCTGCGGCGATGAGCGCGGTGGCATGAGTGTCGAGGATGGTGATCCAGACCCGGTCGAATCCGTTGTTCACCGCGGTCTTCACGGTCTTGCCCGAGCGCAGTTCCTCGCGGATGCGCTCGAAGACCAGGACGTTGGTGTCGACGCCCACGCCCACGGTGAGGATGATGCCGGCGATTCCGGGCAGGGTCAGGGTGGCCCCGGCATACGCCATGGCCCCGAGCAGGATCAGCAGGTTGGCGAGAAGGGCCACTACCGCGTTCACCCCGGACATGCGGTAGTAGAGGAGCATGAAGAGGGTGATGAAACCCATGCCCGCGGCCGAGGCCATGACTCCCGATCGGATCGAGTCCTTGCCGAGGGACGCGCCCACCGTCTGTTCCTGCAGGAACTTCAGGGTCGCGGGAAGCGCGCCCGCGCGCAGGACCTTCGCGAGGGTGTCGGCCTCCTCCTGGGAGAAAGTGCCCTGGATGACGCCCTGGTCGGTGATGCGGCTGTTGATGACGGGAGCCGATTCCACGGTGCCGTCGAGGATGACCGCGAGACGCCGGCCCACGTTCTCTCCCGTGGCCTGGCCGAACTTCTGGGCGCCGGTGGGAGTGAGCGAGAACTGGATGTCCGGAAGCCCGGTTTCTCCGCTGACGCTCGGGCGGGCGTTCTTCAGGTCCCGCCCGGTGATGACGGCTTCCTTGCGGACGAGGTAGAAGGCGCGGGTTCCGGGCTCGGCGCCGGCGCCGCTCACGAT
>DAORUA010000509.1:0-2635 GCA_035432945.1 Vicinamibacteria bacterium
CCGGGATGACGGCCTCAGGGAGTGACAGCACCCTGCTAGGAGAGTTCGACCTCGATGCCGCCGACCACCTTCGCCACGAGGTTGTAGAGGGGGGCCATGATGAGGCCGCCCACGAATCCGAGGCATCCGTAGACGATGGGAAGGACGATCACCGCGCCGACTCCGAAGAGCATGGCCGCGATGCCGCCCCCGTCTCCGCCCGCCGCGCTGCCCACCGCGGCTCCCATCAGGGCGAAGAGACTGAGCACGCCCCCGAAGAAGAGTCCGAGAAAGGCGTAGGTCACCGCGAGCATCTTCGCGAGGGACAGGACGCCGATCCGGGCGATTGATTGCATGGCCATGGGCGGGACTCCTTGAATGATGGTGCGGACTCAGGTCACGTCGGCCAGGCTGGTGCCTTCGAGCTTGGTCGAGAGGTAGTTGCGGATCTCCTTGAAGAGTCGAAGCAGCTTCTTCTCCTTCTCCACCGGAGTCGATTCGTAGAAGTACTTGCTCACCGACTCCGTGGGCGCGAGCGGCCCATCGATGAGACGAATGACCTCGGCCAGGCTGATCTCGCCGGCCGGACGGGCCAGGCAATAACCGCCGTGCTGGCCCTTGAGGCTGCGGACGTAGCGGGCCCGCTTCAGGTTCAGCAGGATCTGCTCGAGGAACTTGGGCGGAATCCCCTGGGCGGCGGCGATGGTCTGAACGGAGAGAAACCCATCCCCCACACGGCGCGAGAGATAGACGAGGGCAAGGAGAGCGTATTCGCTTTTGGAAGTGAGTCTCACGTTTGGTCGACGTTCACAGATCCCCCCGGGTCTGTCAAGGCAGGGGTTCCAACCGCCCTACGGAACCGGCTGGCTCAGGACCGCGCGCGCGTCCTTCGAGCCGATCACGTTCTCGACGGACGCCTTGCCGAACTCCACCCAGGGCGAGGATCCGACCCGGAGGAAGAATTTGGTGTTGATCGACTTGAACGTCGGATGGGTAAAGGCGGTGGCGGGATCGCCCACCAGCGAATAGCGCGCGTCGGAACTCATGGTGACCAGAACGCGCGCGCCCGGGGCCAGACGTTTGGTCCCCTCGGTGAGCCGGAAGAACCCCGACCCCCACGGTTCGGCGGAACCATCCCTCAGGAAGGACGCGGTGGCGTCGACGGAGATAAGGGTGTCCTGCGAGACGTTCTCCACCCGGAAGCGCACGGCGGGGGCGAGGTACCGCATCTCGGTGCGCGACGGGTCGAGCACCCAGTAGGTCTCGACGTCGGTGACCTTGAGCAGGGCCTTCGGATCCGGGGTGGCGCAGGACCAGACGCCAAGCGCCGCCCCCAGGGCCAGGGCCAGGCGGATCCGGGAAACCGGCCGACCGGAGGGCCCGACCGCGCGTCCAATGCGCTGAAACTGTGTCATGAGGTTGTTTGTTACCATATCGCTCCCCTGCAGGGTATGGGTAGCGTGAGGGCGTTCAGGGGCGATGAGCGGCCTTCGGCGCCCCGCGACGGTTCGCCCTGCGCCAATTTTCGAGAAGGGATTCTCACGCATGATTGAAGTCGCGGATCTGAGGAAGAGCTACGGCCGCTTCGACGCGGTCTCCGGAGTTTCGTTCACGGTCGGGAAGGGCGAGATCCTGGGCTTCCTGGGCCCGAACGGCGCGGGCAAAACCACCACCATGCGGATCCTCACCGGCTACATGCCCGCCACCTCGGGCCGGGCCTCGGTCGCGGGATTCGACGTCTTCAAGTCGCCCCTCGAGGCCAAGCGCAGCGTCGGCTACCTGCCCGAAGTTCCCCCCGTCTACCCGGATCTCGACGTCACTTCGTACCTCGACTTCTGCGCCCGCATCAAGGGTGTTCCCTCCGCGGATCGGAAGGCGAAGATCGACCGCGCCATCGAGAAGGCGCGGCTCGGCGACGTCCGCAACAAGCTGATCGGCCGGCTGTCCAAGGGCTTCCGCCAGCGCGTGGGCATCGCCCAGGCCATCCTCGCCGACCCGCCCGTGCTCATCCTCGACGAGCCCACCGCCGGCCTCGACCCCCAGCAGATCATCGAGACCCGCGACCTCATCAAGAGCCTCGGCGGCGACCACACCATCATCCTGTCCACCCACATCCTTCCCGAAGTCTCGATGACCTGCAACCGCGTGGTCATCATCAGCAAGGGCAAGGTGGTGGCGGAAGACACTCCGGAGAACCTGACCGCGCGCCTTTCGAGCAAGGGCGCGGTGCGGCTGGAGGTCCGGGCGGAGACCCGGGACGCTTTCGACGCCCTGCGCGACGTGGAAGGCATCGTGACCGTGAATCCGCGCGGCAGTTCCTCGGGCAATACGGTGCTCGAACTGCAGGCCGAGGATGGGGTCGATATCCGCGCTGCCGCGGCCCGGGCCATCGTGGCCGCGAACATCGACCTGCTCTCCCTGTCCCAGGTTTCCCTGAGCCTCGAGGATGTCTTCCTCGAACTGACCACCAAGGATGCGGCCCTGATCTCGGAAGTGGCGCCGGCGAAGCAGCCGATCTTCACGCCCATCGCGGCCGCCGAAGTCCCCTCTCCGCCTCCCGCAGAAAACCCGGCGGGTAACGCCGAACCCAAGGAGTCCAATTGATGTCGACGTTCACCAACATCGGCGCGATCGTCCGCAAGGAGTGGCAGCACTA
>DAORUA010000510.1:0-2633 GCA_035432945.1 Vicinamibacteria bacterium
GCAGTTCCGGCGCGACGTGCTGAAGCCCTTCTTCGATCAGTACCTGAAGCCGGGGGCGGCCCGCGCGGCCACACCGCCGGTGTTCATCTACAACACGGGCTGGAATCGCTGGGACCGTCTCACATCCTGGCCGCTCTCGTGCACGAGCGGCTGCGCCTCAGTCTCGAAGCCCCTCTACCTCACGTCCGGATTCGGGCTCAGCTTCACCGCTCCTACCGGGGCGGATCCGAAGTCCGCCGCCGCTTTCGACGAGTACGTGTCGGATCCGAGCAAGCCCGTGCCCTATCTGCCGAGGCCCGTCCGTTTCGCGGACGGGGAGGCGTGGCGGCGCTGGCTTCTCACCGACCAGCGTTTCATCGCCGATCGTCCCGACGTCCTGAGCTACATAACACCTCCTCTGACCGAGCCCGTCCAGATCGCAGGTGTTCCCACCGTGAACCTGACCGCTTCGACCAGCGGCACGGACAGCGACTGGGTGGTGAAGCTCATCGACGTGTATCCCGACACGGTGCCGAGCCAGCCGGAGATGGGCGGCTATCAGCTGGGAATCGCCCAGGACATCTTTCGCGGCCGATACCGGGAGAGCTTCGAGTTCCCCAAGGCCCTGACTCCGAACGCGCCGCTCCTCTACCGCTTCATCCTGCCCACCTCGAACCACGTGTTCCTGCCCGGGCACCGGATCATGGTCCAGGTGCAGTCGAGCCAGTTCCCGCTCTACGACCGGAATCCCCAGACCTTCGTGCCGAACATCTTCTTCGCGAAGCCCGCGGACTACGTGAAGGCCACCCAGAGGATCTATCACGCCCCGGGGACCTCGAGCTTCATCGAGCTGCCGGTGGTTCCGGCGCGGTGATCCCTTTCAACGGCAGGGGATCAGCAGAGGCGTGCGCACGATCACGCTTTCGGTGAGCTTCTCTCTTGGGAAGATCGTCTTGTCCTCGTTGAAGCGCCGCATCTGGCTCGACGCGATGTAGACGACGTCGTCGCCGACAAGGACGCCGGTGGTCGGGATGTCGTAATCGGGGCGGCCGCGCTCCAGCACGCCGAAGCAGGTTATGGCGTCCAGCGAGGCGGAAAGCTCGGCCTGAAGAAGGCGGTCGGGCCGGTTCCGCCGGCCGTTCTGGATGGCCACGAGCGTCCGCCCGCGTAGGTAAAGTCCGTCCACTCCCGAAAGCGTCTCGCCGGCGGGCATCTTCAGAGGGGTGACCGCGCGCGTCGCGATGTCCATGACCTGCACGCCGCGCTGGTGATCGGCGAGAAACAAGCGCCGGCCATCGCCGGAAGCCGCGATTCCGTTGATGAAGCCCTCGTGCCCGGCCAGGAGTTCGGGGCGCGGCTCGTCACGCCGGACCCGGTAGACGCCGTCGGGACCGGACGAGAGGTACGCGACGCCGTCCGGCGTGATGACCAGGTCGTTGAAACAGCGCGGCGCCGCCTTCGAGCCCGCCAGGTACCTGGCCAGGAGCCGGCCCGTCTCGAGGTCGTAGCGGAAGACTCCGCCCTGGCCCCGCGTGGCCTCGTCGTCCGGAATCATCGGAGGCTGGCGGTCCGCGAGATTGCACGCGTTGGCCCATAACTCGCGCCGCGCCGCATCGACCTTCATTCCCAGGACCGCCCACAGTCCATCCCGCGCCGGGGCGACGAAGTCCGACTCCCGGCCATCCGCGCCGACCTTGACGATCTTCCGCTTGTACAGACTCCCCAGGTAGTACGACCTCTCCACCGGGTCGTAGGCGATGCCCTCCGGGATCAGCTCGCGGTCGGAGAGCCTGAACGCAACGACGCCGCGGCTCAGGGGAGTATCAGACTCGCCGGCGGTCTGCGCGGCGAGGCGCGTGGCCAGAATCAGACCGACAAGGAGGGCTCGACTCGCGGATTTCCCGGACACGGTGCGCTACTGCCGGGGCTTCGCCTTTCGCGGGTAGTCCTTGGCGCCTTCCATGGCCCAGGTGATGACGCTGCGGAGGTCGTCGTTGGAGCTCTTGAGGTCGGGCTTGCGGAGATACATCATGTGGCCGCTCTCGTACCAGGCGAAGCGGTAGCGTCCCTTGAACTCGCCGCCGGGCTGGAGGTGGTTCATGGTGTACATCGCGTTGAAGTAGTCGCAGGCCGCGTCGTAGTAGCCGCCGGTGACCAGGACCTTGAGGTGCGGGTTGTCGCGCATGGCCCCGCGGAGCATCTCGGCGACACTCACGGTGTCGTCCTGGGCCCAGGGCCTGACGTTGCCCCAGACGTTGTACTGGATCTCGGGGTTGTACTTGAGCTCGGAGCGGAGGTACTTGTTGATGGCCGCGCCGAAGGGGCCGTTCCAGTCGGCGAGTTCGGGCGAGTACTCGGGGCGCTCGCCGGCGGCATCCTTGTCGATCCCGATGTAGCGGGTGTCGAGGCGGCCCACGGTGTAGCGCTGATCGCGGAGGAGTTCCTTCCAGTGGCGTGCGAAATCCACGCGCAGGTTCGCCTGGAGCACGTAGTCCTTCTTGAGGCCGCTGAAGCGCGCGAACTTCGTGGCCACCGCGTCGCGCTCGGCGTCGGTGAGCTGGTCGCCCTTGCCGAGGGCCACGAGGTACTCGTTCATCGCGAACTTCTCGGACTCGGCCAGCACTTCACGAAGGGGCTTCGATTGGAGGTCGGCC
>DAORUA010000511.1:0-2632 GCA_035432945.1 Vicinamibacteria bacterium
CTTCACTCCACCGCTTCGACGCCTACCAGCTCTCCCTCCAGTTCCGCCGCATCGTGGTCCGCTGGCTGCCCCTGCGGCGTTCCGAACTCTCCGACCAGCTCGACCGCGCTTCCATTTCCGTCCCGCTCAATGTCGCCGAAGGCGCCGGACGCAGCACGCCTCGTGAGCGCGCGCGTCACTACACCATCGCCCGCGGCTCCGCCGTCGAGTGCCTCGCCTGCCTCGACCTCCTCGAACTCGAGCTCTCCTCCCCGTCCACGGTCGAGGCCCGCGCCATCCTCCTCCGGCTCCTGAACGTCCTCACCGCCCTCATCCGGCGGTGAGGACGCCGCCGGTCTTGCGATGACGGGCCCGCCCCTGCGCCCCGCCGCCCGTCATTGCGAGGGCCCGCTCCGCTCCGCGACGGCCCGAAGCAATCCCGCGGCCTCGCAGCCCCCGCTGAGATGCCATCAGGATGCCGGCCCATCCTGATCTACACTCACGTCCTGAACAAGGGAGGCGGGGGTGTCCAAGGCCGTGACGCTGTCCTCAAGAACCTCATCCACACCGTCCCGCAGCTCTTTCGGAACCAGGCTGCCGGTCTATTCCGCGGTTCCGACCTCGGATGCCTGGCAACAGCTCATGCGCTGCAAGCCACTTGCGAGGCAATCGAACGGCCGAGCAGTGGAACTGGGCTGCATACCGATGCAGGTCGAACAGCAATCGACGGAACTGTCCATACGGTGTTGGGTAGGCATTGGAGGAGGCGAGTGAACGCCAAGTTCGCTAAGGTCGTCGAGTCCCTGGAGCCGACCTTCCAGAGGCTCATGGGGATGGAACCCGTCCGTGCGGAGAAACTGCCCCAGGCGATGCCAACGCGGGGCATCTACTTGTTCTCGGATGGCGACAGGCATCTCTACGTAGGCCGCACCAACAACCTTAAGGGCCGCCTTCAGAACCACTGTCGAGCAAGCAGCAACCACAACACGGCTACCTTCGCCTTCCGGGTTGCCCGTCAGGAGACGGGGCGCACCCAGGCCTCCTACAAGAGTTCCGGCTCTCGTGGTGAACTTGAAAAGGACCCCGTCTTTGGTCCCGCGTTCTCTGCCGCAAAGGCTCGCATCAGGTCGATGAATCTCCGTTTCGTGGAAGAGGTCGATGCCACGCGTCAGGCACTCCTTGAGATCTACGCTGCGACGATCCTAGAGACCCCGTTCAATGACTTCGAGAACCACTGAGGAAGCGATGGTGCTGCCCAACAAACGGATGCAACTAACAAAGGATCTGCCTTCGATAATGTAGACACTTTCGGTTAACAACGGAGGTGCACGATGGCGGCTCGCACTCATACATTCCTTGCTGTGATCCTGGCGATTGGTGTCGGATGCAGGGCCTCGGCGCCGACGGATGCAGACCTGCTCAAGGGGCTTCACGAGAAGGTGATCCGTGCCCATCTGCAGAGCAACGTAGAGCTTCTTCTGGAAGACGAGGCTTCCGACTACGTTGTGGCGAGCAGGGGTGCGGTCACGCGTCCGACTCTGGAAGAGCGCAGGGGTCGGCTGGGCCCGTATCTCCAGCGGACCGCTTTTCACGAGTACCGTGACGCGGTTGACCCGATGGTGAGCGTATCAGGCGACGGAACGCTTGGTTGGGTGGTGGTTCAGGTCCAGGCACGTGGTCTTCAGACCACGGCGGAAGGCAGGAAGGAGCCGCTCGCGTTTGCGAGCGCGTGGATAGAGCTTTATGAGAAGCGCAACGGCAGGTGG
This sequence comes from Vicinamibacteria bacterium, assembly GCA_035432945.1. GTDB lineage: Bacteria > Acidobacteriota > Vicinamibacteria > Fen-336 > JAGNNV01 > JAGNNV01. Next base: position 1,746 of record DAORUA010000511.1, read on the forward strand.
CTACGAGTAGGCAACGTCTCGAACTTCAAGGAGTAGGGGCCGAGCTCCCCCTGTAACTTCCGGCCCCCCGGGCCGTATCTTCCTCGAGCACTCTGAATGACCGACTTCGAGGACCTGTATCAGCGCTACGCCCGGGACGTGTACCGGTTCGCGCTGTATCTGTCCGGGAACAAGGCGCTCGCCGAGGACATCGCGTCCGAGACTTTCGTGCGGGTGTGGACGGTTCGGGACGCGATCCGGACGGAGAGCGTCAAGGCCTACCTGTTCACGATCGCGCGCAACCTGCATGCCGATGGGCGGCGGCGGGAGGCGCGGCACGTCGCGATTCCCGAGGTTCTCCTCGATCCTTCGCCGGGGCCCGAGGTCGAGGCCTCGGACCGGCAGGCGCTCGAGGCCGTCCTTCTGGCTCTTCAGCAGATTCCCGAGGTGGACCGGGCGGCCCTGCTGATGCGCGCCCAGGACAGCCTTCCTTATGAAGAAATCGCCCGGTCGCTCGGGCTGTCGGTGTCGGCGGCCAAGGTGAAGGTCCACCGGGCGCGGCTCCGCCTCGCCGAACTTCGCGACCCAAGGAGAAGATCATGAAAACGCCAACCCGGGACGTCGTCGTCGACCTGTGGCCCCTCTATGTCTCCGGCGAAGCGAGCGCCGACACCCGCGCGCTCGTCGAGGAGTTCCTCGAGCGGGAGCCGGAGCTTGGAGAGCAGCTTCGCGGAGCGGTGGCCGCGGACCTCGCGCCTCCGGCCCTCGCCCTTCCCGCGGATCATGAACGAGCGACCCTGCTCCGGACTCAGAGGCGGCGGGCGCGCCAGTCGATGATCGCGAACAGCCTGGCCCTCCTGGTCAGCGCCGCCATGACCGCGGTCTTTGTCTGGAGCCTCGTCCCTCGC
>DAORUA010000512.1:0-2605 GCA_035432945.1 Vicinamibacteria bacterium
TTCCGGAGGTGGCTTCGGAACGCGCGGTCAACGCCTCCCCGACGAGCGCCTGGTTTTACGACGCGGCCGCGCGTCGCCTCATCGTCAAGCTGGCGCGCTAGCTGGCTGATCCGATCGGAGCGAACGCCGGGCGACCAACGCGCGGTCTTAGACTCCCGAACCGGCCATCGAGTTGAGTCGAGGCAAAAAAATGCCTCGGGCCGGGGCTAGACTGAATGGACCCGTGTTCAACCTGCCGTCGCGGCGTGATGCCGGCTTCCATCTGGCGGCCCTTCTGGGCTATGCGCTGCTGATCCTTCTGTTCGTCTGGCCCCTGCCCGCGGTCCTCGCCGACCACATCACCGGCGATTCCGCGGGCGACGCCGGAGCGTACGTATGGAACGCCTACATCTTTTCGCGAAACATGGCGGCCGGCGCGTCGGTCCTTCACACCGATCGCATCCTGGTCATGGTCAGCGACGCGAGCCTGGCGCTGCACAACAACTCTCTCCTCCTCAGCGCGATCGCCGCCCCCTTGACTCCCGTCTTCGGATTCATCGCCAGCTTCAACATCGCCTTCATCGGCATCCTCATCCTGAACCCGTTCTGCGCCTATCTGCTGGCCTGGCACGAAACGAGGAGCCGGGCCGCGGCCTGGATCGGTGGCGCGCTCTTCGGCGTCTCGCCCTTCATCAGCGCCCGGCTGGAAGGCCACATGAGTCTCGCGACCGCTTTCGGCCTTCCGCTCGTCGTGCTCCTCGCCCGCCGCGCCCTCGCGAGCGGGACTCGCCTCGACTGGGGCCTGGTCGGCGCGGCCCTCGCGGTTTGCGCCGCCTCTGATCCCTACTATCTGATCTTCGGAGTGATCGCGGTCATTCTGGCGTGGCTCTTCGAGCGGGTGACCCTGGAGCCCCTTCCCCGGAGGAAGAGCCCGGTTCTGATCGGCGCGGCCGGAGCGCTCGCTGTCCCCGCCGCGCTGGCCCTCATGTGGATCGGCATCACGGGCGGCGGAGATCTTGCCCTCGGTCCGATCCGGATGGGCATTCACTCGCCGCACACGCCGATTCTTGTTCTCTCCATCGCCGCTCTTCTCTTTTTCGTGGCCCGGCGCCCCCAGAGAGTCCTCCTGCAGGCGGACGCCCTGCGAACCCTGAGGCGTCCCGCGCTGGCCGGACTGGTAGCCGCGGCCCTGATCTTCCCCTGGTTGCGCGTGGCCGCCGCCCAGGTCCTGGGGAGGGGAGGGATGGCGACGACGGCGTGGCGAAGTTCGCCGGCCGGCGTCGACCTCCTGTCTTTCCTGATGCCGAACCCGACCCATCCGCTCTTTCGGGGAATCGTCGAGCCCTGGATGACGCAGGAGCGCGCGGACGCGTTCATCGAGGGCGTGGCCTCGTGGACCGTAACCGCGATCCTGGTAACGGCCTTCCTGGTCGCGTACCGTAACGCCTCCTTGCCGAAGTTCTGGGTCGTCTTCACCGGGTTCTTCGCCGCGCTCGCCCTCGGCCCTTTCATCTTCATCGGCGGGGGAGCCACATACGTGCCGGGACCCTGGGCCCTGCTGCGCTTCCTTCCCGGGATAGGGATGGTCCGCTCGCCGAGCCGTTTCGCCGTGCTCGCGACCCTTGGCCTCGCCGTGCTCCTGGCGCACGCCCTGGCCACCGCGAAGTTGGGGCGGAGGCGCGCCGCCGCGCTGGGTGGAATCGGGCTTCTGCTCGGCCTGGAGAGCCTGGCTCCCCCTCGGCGCCTCTTTCCGGCGGTGCTCCCGCAGAGGTACCAGGTCGTGGCCGACGATCGCTGCGACGTCACGGTTCTGCGCCTGCCCACCGGCATCAAGGACGGGACCCGCCAGCGCGGTCGCTTCAGTTCGGAGACGCAGTTCCGTCAGGTCTTCCACGGCAAGCGCCTGCTGGGGGGTTATCTCTCGCGCTTGAGCGACGAGACGGTCGAGGTGTACGAAGGCCATCCGACCCTGCACGCGCTGCTCGATCTCAGCGAGGGCAAGGCGATTTCGCCCCAGATGCGGGCGGAGGCGGTGCGCGGCGCCAAGACCCTGTCCCGCCAGGTGGGGATCGGTTTCATCGCGGTCAACAAGGCCGAGGCCAGCCAGGATCTCCGGGACTTTGTCCAGGACGCCTTTCGCCCGCGGGTGATCAACAAGGTCTGGCCGTTCGCGATCTACATTCCCTTCGGCGACGACTGCGCGAGCGGCGAGTGCGGGCACCGTCCAGGCTGTCCCCATCGCGAGTTCCGCGAGTCCGGGACGTAAAGGCTCAGGGCCTGGTTTTGAGGCCCAGGGCCATGAAACGCGCGCCCGGCAAGGGGTTGAAACGATAGGCCGGGACCTCCAGGAATCCGAGCCGCTCGTAGAGACGGTGCGCCGCCCGCATCGCCGGAAGGGTGTCGAGCAGCATGCGGCGGTAGCCCGCGGCGCGAGCCCACTCGATCGCCTCTCGCGCCAGCCGCTCCCCGGCGCTCAGGCCGCGGAACGGGTCGCGCACGTAGAGTCGCTTCATCTCGCAGTCGTTATCGTCGATGCGACGAACCGCCACGCACCCCGCGGGCCTCGCGTCCGCCCAGGCGAGAAAGAGGGCTCCTCCGGGCGGAGAGTAGTCGCCGGGAAGCCGCC
>DAORUA010000513.1:0-2600 GCA_035432945.1 Vicinamibacteria bacterium
ATTTTTCGCATGCGAAACGTTATTACTATTCCCCATGAGAAATCCGACCGCGCTCGCCCTGCTGCTCCTTGCCCTGGCGTTCCCGGCCGCGGCCCAGACGCCCCCGGACCGCGCCGCCCTCGCCGCGAAGACGAAGGCGGAGTTCCTCCATGCCTGGCAGGGCTACAAAAAGCACGCGAGCGGTTACGACGAACTCCTGCCCGTCAGCAAGGCGGGAAAGAACTGGCACGGGGGTCACAGCCTCCTCATGACCCCGGTGGACGCGCTCGATACCATGCTGGTCATGGGCCTCAAGGACGAGGCCGCCAGGACGAGGGAGGAGATCGTGCGCGATCTCCGACTCGACCAGGACATCGAGGTCAAGAACTTCGAGATCACCATAAGGATCCTCGGCGGACTGTTGTCCAGCCACCAGATGACCGGCGACAAACGGTTGCTCGCCCTGGCCGAAGACCTCGGCACGCGCCTCCTCCCCGTCTTCGACTCCCCCACCGGCATGCCCTACATGTTCGTGAACCTGAAGACCGGGAAGACGAGCGGGGCCGTGAGCAACCCCGCCGAGATCGGAACCCTCATCCTCGAGTTCGGCACCCTGGCGAAGCTCACCGGGAAGGAGGTGTTCTTCACCAAGGCGAAGAGGGCTCTCGTCGAGTTGTACAAGCGGCGCGATCCGAAGACCGGCCTCGTCGGCCAGCAGATCAACGTGGAGACCGGCGCCTGGACGAGCACGGGCAGCCACATCGGCGGTGCCATCGACTCGTACTACGAGTACCTCGCGAAGTGCGCGCGACTCTTCGGAGACCCCGAGTGCAAGGCCATGAGCCGGGAGTCGCTTCTCGCGGTCAACCGCCATCTCGCCGACGACTCGGCCGCAGGCCTCTGGTACGGCGGCGCGGAGATGACCACGGGGACCCGGACGCGCACCACCTTCGGATCCCTGCACGCCTTCTTCCCCTCCATCCTCGCGTTCACCGGCGACCTGGACCGCGCTAAGCGGCTCCAGGACTCGGCCTTTCGCATGTGGACCCTGCACGGCATCGAGCCCGAGTCCCTCGACTACAAGGCGATGAAGGTCACCCGCGCCGGTTACGAACTGAGGCCCGAGATCGTCGAGTCGGCGTACTACCTCGACCGCTACACGAAGGACCCGAAGTACGCGGCCATGGGCGAGACCATCCTGAACGACCTCATCCGGCACTGTCGCACCCCGGCCGGCTACACCGTGCTGAAGGACGTGGTCTCGAAGGAGAAGGGCGACCTGATGCACAGCTTCTTCCTGGCCGAGACCCTCAAGTACCTCTACCTGCTCTTCAAGCCCGAAGCGCTGGACTTCGACACGGTCGTCTTCAACACCGAGGCCCATCCGCTTCGCCGGACCTGGTGAGACCCCGGGGGCGGGTAGCATGAGTTCCTCCATGCTCGAACGGCTCAAGCGCTTTTTCGGATCTCCGCCCGGCGGCAACGACGCGACGTCCGTCCGGGCACGGCTCCTGAGCCGGGTCCTCAATATCCACGTGATGGTGGCCCTGAGCGTCGCCGTCTTCTATCCAAGCGACACCGCGGCCAGGAGGGCGGTCGCGGCCGCGGCCCTCGCGACCATTCCCATGGCCCTGCTCATGCGCGGCATCATGCATCGGGGCGGCGCGCGCCTGGCCTCATGGACCTTCCTGGTCCTCCTGTCCATCGCCATCCCCAGCCTGTCGATCTACGTGAGCGGGTCGGTGGCGCTCGTCTCGGTGAGCATCTTCCAGATGATGCTCATCGTGATGGCCGGCCTGCTTCTGGGGGGCCGGGAGGCCATCGCCTTCGCCACCGTGATCGTGGCCACCAACGGCCTGCTCTTCCGCATCGAGGGCCTCGGCGCACCGGACCGGGCCGGCGGGCTCTATGCCGCGTGGATCCTCCAACTCGTCTTCTACATCGCGACCGCGGCCCTCCTCGCCCGCGCCATCGCCCTGACCGAAGAGCTGTTCGGCCTCGCCACCCGGGAGGCCCTCGATCGAAAAGCCGCTGAGTCCGCGCTCCGGGAGAGCATGGAGCGGTATCGGCTCATCACCACCGTGAGCTCCGATTACACGTTTTCCACTGATTTCAGCCAGGCCCAGGGTCTGCAGCTCAACTGGGTGGCGGGCGCCTTCGAGGCCATCACCGGGTTCACCTTCGACGAGTACGTGGCGCGGGGAGGCTGGCGGGCCGCCCTCCACCCCGACGATGTCGCCCAGGACGCGCGGGACCTGGACACTCTCCGCCAGAACCGCCCGGTCGCGAGCGAGCTGCGCACGGTCTGCAAGGACGGAAGCTTCCGCTGGGTCCGCATCTACGCGCTTCCGGTCTGGGACGAGAAGGACCAGAAGCTCGCGGGCATCTACGGCGCGGTTCAGGACATAAGCGCCCGCAAGGCGGCCGAGGCCGAGCGCGAGGCCCTGATCCGCGAGTTGGAGGCGCGGAACGCCGAACTGGAGCGGTTCACCTACACGGTTTCCCACGACCTCAAGAGCCCCCTCATCACCATCCGCGGCTTCCTCGGCCACGTCGAGCAGGCTGCCATCGAAGGAAGGGTGGACGCGGTCCGGGCGGACATGGAACGGGTCTACAAGTCG
>DAORUA010000514.1:0-2588 GCA_035432945.1 Vicinamibacteria bacterium
GCTCGACCGAGGTGCCCATGCCGTACATGTTGTTCTCGACCACGAAGACCACGGGGAGATCCCACAGGGAAGAGACGTTCAGGGCCTCGTGGAAGGCGCCCTCGTTGATGGCGCCGTCGCCGAAGAAGCACACCACGCACTGTTCGGAGCCGCGGAGGCGGATGGCGTAGCCCATGCCCGCGGCCACCACGATGTGCCCGCCGACGATGCCGTCGCCCCCGAAGTTGCCGTTCGGGACGTCGTAGAAATGCATCGACCCGCCCTTGCCGCGGGAGATGCCGGTCGACCGGCCCATCAGTTCGGCCATCAGCGGCTTGGGGTCGGCACCGCGCGCGAGGCTGTAGCCGTGGTCGCGATAGGCCCCGATGAAGTAGTCGTCCTTGTGCAGGAGACTCATGATCCCGCAGGCGATCGCTTCCTGGCCGATATAGAGGTGGAGGAAGCCGCCGATCTTTCCCTCGACGTAGATCTGCTGGGCCCGCTCCTCGAAACGCCGGATGAGCAGCATCTGGCGATAGAGCCTTCGCGCCTCGGCGCGATCGAGGGGAGGCGCCCCCTGTGAGCTCTTCCCCGGGGCCAGTGGTTTGACCACCTGACCCTTGGAGGAGGTGGAGGCCTTCGCGGCGGGGGGCGCAGATTTCGCGGGGGCGGAAGCGCGGGACTTCGAAGCGGCTGATTTCTTTGGCATTGGCAAACGCGCCATTATACCCACCCGGCCGCGCCGGGAATCCCCGTCTCCGGCCCGAAGTCGGGGCTTCAGGTCAGACCACGGGCTACAACGGCAGGGGCGCGGGGATGTAGATCCGGCCCAGAAACACGGCGACGATGAGGGCGATCACGGCCATGGCGCCGGCGATTCCTATCACCACCGCGAAGAACGAGTCGGTTTCGGGGTGATCTTCGCCCCGAAGCTGATAGGCGAAGCCGATCACCCCGAACGGCGCCAGGAGGCAGGTCAGCGTCCAGATGGTGAAGACCGCGTAGTGGATGCTTCGGGCCCAGCGGAAGCCCCCGAGCAGGCCGAGGCCGGCGATCGCGGAGAAGATGCCCAGCACCGGCAGCACGTAGGCCAGCACTCCGAGCTGCGGCCCCAGGCTCAGGGGACCGACGATCAGGGCCACGCCCGTGGCCAGCGATGACACGGCGAGGACCCGCGGGGCGAGCGCGAAGGCAGGGGCCGAGGCCGGAGCAGGGGCGCGCGACTCCGCGCGGCGAAGCGGGGGAGGTGGAGCCCGCCGCGCCGGTTCGATCGGCGGACGGGCCTGCATCACGGTCGCGTCGCTCCGCGACTGGGTCATGGCCAGGGTGGCGGGCATGTCCTCGGGCAGGATCCGGACGAACACGTCCCCCATCGAGAACACATCGCCTTCGCGGATGATCGCGTCGTCGACCTTCTGGCCCAGGACGTAGACCCCGTTCGAGCTTCCCATGTCGAGCAGGTGGTAGCCCTCGGGAACGATCCGCACCGAGGCGTGCCTTCTCGAACATCTCGGGTTCTTGATGACGATGTCGCACGAGGGGTCTCGTCCGAAGACGACGAAGTCGCTGTCGGAGGAAACCTCTTCTCTATGAGAGGGGTGGCGGATCTCGAATCGCAAGGGGGATCGTGGGGTCTTTCGCTGGTTTCGACTAGCATCTTACTGAAGCCCCGGTTTTCCGACGGCTCCTCCAGACCGCAAGTTTGGTTTCGGAATATGCTTCGGCCCTCCCACCCTCTCATGTCCCGCCCCTCCATCCTCGAATCCGCAGCGCACGCTTCTGGCGCGCCCGCAAGGGCCCAGGCCGCGTCGCGGCGACCTTCCCCGGGCGCATAGGCAGAACCATGGCTGGATCTCCGAAATGTCCCCGCTGCGGCGCCGCCGTCACCGGCGCCGCCGACGATCTGGGCTTCCTCAGTTGCGGGGGGTGCGGGGCCCGCCTGCGCAAGGCGCCCACGGTCAAGGTCACGATTCAATCGCCTTCCCCGACGTCCACGGCGCCTCCGGTCCCTGCCGCCGCGGCGCCGCCGCCCACGCCCAGCGGCAATCGCGATACCGACAGCACGGATTCGCTGCTCGCCCGGATCGAACGGGTGGATGCCTCGGCGACCCTTCCCCCGGGAGCCCAGAGTTCGCAGGCGCTCAAGGCCGCCGGGTTTCCTCCCGCCGTCTCCCCGCCGGCAAAGAGCGAGGGCATGGAAGGCCTGAAGAGCATCCTCGAGGCCATCCAGAAGGACATGGCGACCCTGAAGCAGAGCCATCAGGAGCTCGCCGCGACCGTGGCCAGACTCGGAGGAGCGTCGAAGGCCTCCACGTCCACCCAGCCTCCGGGCGCCATCCGGCCCAAGACGGCGCCTTCGGCCCTTCGGCCCCTGCTCATCGTCGACGATGACCCCAAGGCCGCGGAAGAAGTCCGCAAGGCCTGCGAGCGCATGGGCTTCGCGCCCGTGGTGGCGAACGCCGTCCGCCCCGCGCTCGACGCCATGGGCCGGGAGAGACCGGCCCTGCTCATTCTCGAGCCGCTGCTCGCCGGCGAACTCTCGGGCAAGGATTTCGTGAACTACGTGAAGTCGACGATGGAGTGGGTGGAGATCCCCATTCTGGTCTACA
>DAORUA010000515.1:0-2584 GCA_035432945.1 Vicinamibacteria bacterium
CACGCGGAGGCGAGGCTCCAAGCGTCGAAGGTCTCAGCCGGCCGTCGGATCGGACGCAGGTCACGCGCACGCTCGTCGCGGTTGCAAAACGGAGCGTTCGCGCTAGGCCCCGGCTTTCGCCGGGGTGACGCTATCGGCCCACGCTCACGTGCGGATCGGGAGGCGAGGTACGTTCACGAGCGAAATGGGGGAGCGAGCTACGCGCGCGCTCACGTTCACGGGCGCGGGAGAAGGTACTTCCTCACGTCGCGAACGCGGCGATTGGGAGCTCACGCGCACGCGCACCGGCACGTGCGCGCGGAGCCGATGGTGCGCCTCGTTCGACCTACCCGAGCCGCTTTTCCAGAGCGTCGAGTTCGTTCACCAGGGGCTGCGGCACCTTGCCGTCGAACTTCCCGAAGAACTCGCGGATGCCCGGGGTCTCGGCCTTCCAGTCGGCCTTGTCGACCGACAAGACCGCTTCGAGATCCGCGGCGGGCAGGTTGAGCCCATCGAGGTTCATCGCGTCTTTGGTGGGGACCATGCCGATCGGGGTCTCTTGCGCCTTGCCCTTGCCGGCCACGCGGTCGAGCACCCAGAGCAGGGGACGGAGGTTCTCTCCGAAGCCCGGCCAGATGAACTTGCCCGCGTCGTTCTGACGGAACCAGTTCACGTGGAAGATCTTCGGCGGGTTCTTCACGAGCGTCCCCATCGACAGCCAGTGGGCGAAGTAGTCCGCCATGTTGTAGCCGCAGAAGGGCAGCATGGCCATCGGGTCACGACGCACCACGCCGACGGCACCCGTCGCGGCCGCGGTGGTTTCCGAGCCCATGGTCGCGGCGGCGAAGACCCCGTGCATCCAGTCGCTGGTTTCGAACACGAGCGGAGCGAGGCGCGAGCGGCGGCCGCCGAAGATCATGGCCGAGATGGGCACGCCCATCGGGTCCTCGAACTTCGGGCTGATGCTCGGGCACTGCGACGCGGCCACGGTGAAGCGCGAGTTCGGATGCGCGGCCTTGCCCGTCTTGTCCCAGGGCTTGCCCTGCCAGTCGATCATGCCCGGGGGAGGATTCTTGTCCTTCCCTTCCCACCAGGGCACGCCGTTTCCGTCCACCGCCACGTTCGTGAAGATCGTGTTGTGGGTGATGGTCTTCATCGCGTTCGGGTTGGTGTCGTAGGAGGTACCCGGGACCACGCCGAAGAAGCCGGCCTCGGGATTCACCGCCCACAGGCGTCCGTCGGGGCCGGGACGGAGCCACGCGATGTCGTCGCCGATGGTGCGGACCTTGTAGCCCGCTTCGTGAAGGGGCGACACGATCATGGCGAGGTTCGTCTTGCCGCAGGCCGAGGGGAAGGCCGCGGTGATGTAGTGGACCTCGCCCGAGGGCAGGGTCAGTTCGAGGATGAGCATGTGCTCGGCCATCCAGCCCTGGTCGCGGGCCATGGTGGAGGCGATGCGGAGGGCGAAGCACTTCTTGCCGAGGAGCGCGTTCCCGCCATAGCCCGAGCCCACCGACCAGATGGTCTTGGTCTCGGGGAAATGCATGATGGCGCGGCGGTCGGGCGACAGATCGCCCACCGAGTGCACGCCGGGGACGAAGTCGTCACCCCCGTTCAGATGCTCGAGCGCGGCCTTGCCCATGCGGGTCATGATGCGCATGTTGGCGACGACGTACGGGGAATCGGTGATCTCGATCCCCACCTTGGAAAAGGGCGAGGCGAGCGGGCCCATCACGTAGGGGATCACGTACATGGTCCGGCCCTTCATGGCGCCGCGGAAAAGGGGATCGGCCTTCTCCTTCGCTTCCTTCGGCGAGAGCCAGTTGTTGGTGGGGCCGGCATCCTCTTTCTTCTCGGAGCAGATGTAGGTCAGGTGCTCGGTGCGGGCGACGTCGGACGGGTGCGAGCGATGGAGGTAGGAGTTCGGAACCTCCTTGTCGTTCAGCTTGATCAGGGTCCCGTCGGCCAGCATCAGGGCCTTGAGGCGGGCGTCTTCCTCTTCCGATCCATCGCACCAGTGGATGCGATCCGGCATGAGCCATTTGGCCGTCTCGTCGACAAAACGTTCCGCTTCAGTCATGGGCCTTTTCTTTGATCCTCGATTGGTTCTTCGCCCGCCATTGGAGCCTGCATGGCTTTCCGGTGGAGACCACAGGAAAAGGCATGGAGGTCATCTGGCGGGCTTCTAAGTGCGGGATTCTACGAAATCGTCTCCCAAAAATGCGCCCGATGCATTTGCACTACAATCCCGCGCGCATTCATGGCCTTCCTCAAGTACGTGCCCCCCATGGGGATCTACGAAACCCTGTACTCGTTCCTGGCCGCCTTCGGCAAGCCGATGGGCGACCCCGGCACCCATCCCTGGAGCCAGGGCTTCCCGCGCACCGATCAACTCCCCGGCGGGCCGGCCCTGCCGACCTCGATCACCGTGGCCCCGGACCATCTCAAGTACCCGAAGGCCTGGGGCCTCCCCGCTCTTCGCGAAGCGGTGGCCGCCTATTACCGCGACCACTACGGCGCCCGGATCACCGCGGACAACGTGATGATCTTCGCGGGAGGCAGGCCCGCCCTCGTGGCCGTCCTCTACTTCCTCGACCGCAGCATC
>DAORUA010000516.1:0-2581 GCA_035432945.1 Vicinamibacteria bacterium
GGGTCGGACGGAAGACCGCGAGCGTCGTGCTCGGGCACGCCTACGGCATCGCGGCAGGACTCGCGGTCGACCCCCACGTGCTCCGGTTGACCGCGCGGCTCGGACTCACGAAGCACGACGACCCCATCAAGGTCGAGCAGGACCTGATGAAGCTCGTGCCGAAGGAGCGGTGGGTCAAGACCACCGACCTGATCATCTTCCACGGCCGGCGCACCTGCGACGCGCGCAAGCCCCGCTGCGGCGAGTGCGGCATCTTCGACCTGTGCGCGTGGGCCTCGAAGCAGGCGTACGCTCTGGGAGACTCGAAGCCCGGGAAGGCGGGCGCGAAGACGAAAGCGAGGTTGAAGCGATGAGCCGGAGGACGATCACCGCAGCGGTCTGCCAGATGCGCTCGGGCGAGGACGTGGCCCGGAACCTCACGTCCGCGGAGGCGCTGGTTCGCGACGCGGCCGCCGCCGGGGCCACGTTCGTGGCCCTGCCCGAGTGCATGGTGTTCCTGAGGGCGGAGGGCGAGAAGGCTCCCGAGGCGCAGAGCATCGCCGGGCCCTGGGCGAAGCGCTTCGCCGACCTCGCCCGCGAGTTGAAGATCACCATCCTCATGGGGTCGTTTCCGGAGACCGCGGCGGAAGCCGCGCGGCCGTACAACACGACCCTTCTCTTCGGACCCACGGGCGAGCGCGTGGCCGTGTATCGAAAGATGCACCTCTTCGACATCAACGTGCCCGGGCTCGAACACCTGAAGGAGTCGAAGGCGACTACACCGGGCACCGAGCTGGTGGTGGCGGATGCGGGCTTCGCGAAGCTCGGCCTCTCGATCTGCTACGACCTGCGCTTCCCCGAGCTCTATCGCGCGCTCTCGGCCCAGGGGGCGGAAGTCCTGCTCGTGCCCTCCGCCTTCACCGATCGCACCGGGCGCGACCACTGGGAGGTGCTCCTGCGCGCCCGCGCGATCGAGAACCTCTGCTACGTGATGGCCCCCGCCCAGTGGGGCAAGCACGGGGGCAACCGCGCGAGCTACGGCCACGCCATGATCGTGGACCCCTGGGGCGCGGTGCTGGCCCAGGTCCCCGACGGCGAAGGGTTCGCGCTGGCGGTGCTCGACTTCGACCGCCTCCACCGCCTGCGCGCCGAACTGCCGGCGTTACAGGCGAAGCGTTTGTAGCGGGGGGATAGTTGGGGGAGGGGGTTGCTTCGTCGCCGTACCGGAACGAATGGCTCCTCGCAATGACGTAGTGTGGTGCAGACGGACAGCACGGGATTGGTAGCTGGAACCGTCATGTGCGGCTGCGCAGCCTCCCACCCCTACCAGCCCGTACCGCGCACCCCACTACCAAGTCCGTGCAGCCGTCTCGTATCCCCCTCACGTCATTGCGAGGAGCCATTCGTTTCGGTGTTGCGACGAAGCAACCCCGTCCCACCACTATCCCCTCAATACGCGATCGCGTAACAATCCCGCCGCGGATCCGCCCCCGCGATCCGGTTCTGCGTCGCGGGATCCAGCATCACCGCGGTCGCACACCCCGACATCCCGAACGCCCGCAGCCGGCTCACGTCATGCCCGCGCGCCTTCAGCTCGTCGAACACCGCGTCGGGAATCGCGGCTTCCAGATTGAGCTTGTTGAACCCGGGCGAATGCGGCCAGAACGAGCCGTGGAAGTGCAGAGTCTGGAACCGGGGCCACTCGAAGGCCTGATGGAGATTCGGGTACCAGTCGTCCCAGAACTCGACCACGTTCAAAAACGCCTCCAGGATGGTCTGATCCTGGTTGTCGCCGCCCGGCGTGCCCAGGGCCATGAGCGGGACGTCGCCCTTGAACACGAGGCTCGGGGTGAGGGTGTAGCGCGGGCGCGCCCGCGGGCGGATCTGGTTCGCCATCTTCTGGTCGAGCCAGAACTGCTCGCCGCGGATGCTCATTCCGATGCCGGTGTCGCCCAGGATCACCGCCCCCGGGATCCAGCCGCCCGAGGGCGTCACGTCGAAGACGTTCCCTGCCTTGTCGATGATCGACATGTGAGTCGTGTCCTTCGAGACTCCCGCGGAGTCGAGACCGCGTGACCAGAGACCGTCGTCGGTGAGAGCGGCCGCGTCATGCGGGGCGGGGCTGCCGTCGGCGATGTCGTATTTGAAGTACTTCCACTCCTTCACCTTCGAGTCGTACTTGAGAGGATTGCCGGCGATGAAGGACTTCGAAGCGGCGCGCGGCTTGATGAGCGCGGCCCGCTCCTTCGCGTACTCCTTCGAGAGCAGACCCTCGGCCGGCACCTGCACGAAGGCGGTATCGGCGTAGTACGAATCGCGGTCGGCATACGCGAGCTTCATGGCCTCGGTCACGGTGTGGATGTAGTCGGCGCTGTCGTGGCCCATGGCGCGAAGGTCGAAGCCCTCGAGGATGTTGAGGGTCTGCAGGAGCACCGGTCCCTGGCTCGAGAACGAATGCTTGTAGACGGTGTATCCGCGGTACGTGGTCTTCGCGGGCTCCTCGATGCGCGCGTAGAACTCGGCGAAGTCGGAGAGATCGAAGGGCGCCTGGCTCTTCTGGAGGAACGCGACCATCTCCTTCGCGATGTCGCCCTTGTAAAAG
>DAORUA010000517.1:0-2579 GCA_035432945.1 Vicinamibacteria bacterium
CGCCGACGGAAGCGGAGCCCGTCCTCCGAAACCGATACCAGTCCGAACCCATCGTCATGAGATTCCGCGTTCTCTCGTACAACATCCACCGGGCCATCGGGGTCGACCGCCGTTTCCGGCCCGAGCGCATCGTGACCATCGTCGACAACTACAAGCCGGACATCGTCCTGCTCCAGGAGGTGGACGAGGGCGCGCCGCGTTCGAGGGAGCTGGATCTCGCGCACGAACTCGCGGTCGCCCTGAATCTTCCCTACCACGCGGTCGGCCACAACGTCACCCTGCGCAAGGGCCGGTACGGGAACGCGACCCTGAGCCGTTATCCGATCCTCAGCGAGCGCAACATCGATCTCACCATCGACTTGTGGAAGCGGCGCGGCTGCCAGCACACCGCGATCGAGCTCCGGAGCACGGATGAGCCGGGCCACCACCACCGGCGGCGGCTCGACGTGTTCAATCTCCATCTCGGGCTGTCCGCGGGACAGCGCGCGAGGCAGGTGGAGCTTCTCGCCCGTTCCGGAGAGATGACGGCGCTCCCACCCCACGCCGCGTGCCTGGTGGGCGGGGATTTCAACGACTGGCGCTCGCTGCTCGTGCCCTTCCTGACCGCGGGCATGAACTTCCGCTCGGCCACCGACTCGGCCACCGGCCGGCCGCTACGCACCTATCCCTCGTTCTTCCCGCGAGGTCCACTGGACCGCATCTACTACCGCGGGCCGCTGGCGCTTCTCAGCGCCTACCGCTGCCGGCTCAAGCTCTCCCGCCTGGCCAGCGACCACCTGCCCATCGTGGCGGATTTCGAGATCCGCTGAGCCGCGCTCAACGCCAGATCGGATAGGGGTCGACGGGCGCGCCGCCCCACCACTGGTCCTTCCTCTCGACCCGGGCGATGGCGAAATGGAGATGCGGCGTGTTCGCGGGCGCGTTGCCGGTGGTGCCCACGTAGCCGAGGACCTGGCCTCGCCTCACCGTCTGGCCTTCGACGAGACCCGGGGCGTAACCCTGCAGATGGGCGTAGTAGTAGACGAAACGCTGCCCCGCGCCCCACTCGTAGACCGCGATCCCGCCGGCCGCGCTCGAGGTCAGACGCGCGATGCTCCCATCCGCCACCGCGACCACCTCGGAATGGCGCGGGGCCAGGATGTCGACGGCATGGTGGACCCGCCCGCCCCGGGCGTCATTGAAGCTGTCGGCCATGGCGGCGCGCGACGCCGCGGGCACTGGAAAGAGCAGTTTCTCCGGCCGGGGGTCGGCGGCGGACGCGGCGCCGCCCGCGCCGGCGCCGGGCTCCGCCCTCGCCTCCTGCCGCGCGGGCACCACGACACAGACGAGCAGGAAGAGGAGGCCGCCGAGCGCGCCCGCGCTCGTAAGCTCCGAAGCACTCGCCGCGCGACGTCCGTACCACCTCATGGCCCCACCTTAGCGGAGCCCGTCGGCCCGACTTGTATCATGCCGGACCGTGACTCTCCGCCGATTCATCGCGTGGTCTCTCTACGCTCTCGCGGTGGCCCTGGCCTTCGAGGGCGTGGCGCGCCTCGCCCTCTCCAGTCCGCGGATGCGCGAGCGCTTGTTCACGAACGACGACGCGTCCTGGCGTCTGCAGTGGGTGGCGCGGCAGAGAGATCAAAAGGGCCTGAGTTACGCCCTCGACGACTGGAGTTCCACTCGGGGCTGGACGCTCAAGCCGAATCTCCGCGACGTCCCGTTCCGGGGAGAGGTCGTGAACTCGAACTCGAAGGGGATTCGCGGGAGGGCGGAGTTCGCGTATGAGAAGCCGCCGGGAGTCACGCGCATCGTCGTCCTCGGCGATTCGTTCACCTTCGGCGAGGAAGTGGGCGATGACGAGACGTATGCGCACCACCTGCAGACCCTGCTTCCCGGTTCGGAGGTGCTGAACCTCGGCATCCATGGTTACGGTCACGATCAGATGCTCCTGTACCTGAAGGGGGAAGGCCTCCGATACCACCCGGACATCGTCCTCCTGGGCTTCATGCCCGACGACATGGAGCGGAACGTCCTTTCCTTCCGCGACTACGCGAAGCCGCACTTCGCGGTGAGGGATGGCCGGCTCGAACTCACCACCGGCGCGGTGCCTCGTCCCGAGGAGACCCTCGCCGCCGAGAAGTGGCGCTCGAAGTTCCTCGACCTCCTCACCATGGCGAGGTCGCGCTACGAATGGAGGTCCGGGACGACCTCCGCGGTCACGAAGGAGCTCACGGCCGCGATCCTCGACGAGATGAAGTCGGCGACCCTGGCCGCGGGCGCGCGTCCGGCTTTCGCCTACCTGCCCGTATACGGGGAGATCCCCCGTACCGACGATGGAATGACGGCGCGCGAGCGCGCGTTCTTCGCGTACTGCAGGGAGCGGGGCATCGCCGCCCTGTACATCCAGCCCGCCTTCCGCGCGAAGGCAAGGGCGGGGGCGAAGTTCAAGACCGCGGGACACTGGGGGCCGCTGGAGCACCAGACCGCCGCCGAAGGCCTCGCCGCGGAGTTGGCGGCGAAGGGGTTGATCCCCATCCCGTAACTCGCCTACGGTATCAACCCCAGCGCCACCTCCACCGCGGTCTTGAGGCCGAGGC
>DAORUA010000518.1:0-2561 GCA_035432945.1 Vicinamibacteria bacterium
TCGCGGGTTGGCGGGTCGCCCGGACGGATGCGGCGGTAGATCTCGACGAGCGCTTCGTCGGCGGTCTTGATGTTGTCCTTGCGAACGGTGTTGGACATCATCGGGCCCACGTCGTCCTTCTCGGGGAAGAACACGTCGATGGTGTCGACCTGGCTGACCGGGTCGATGATCTTCGAGAGCTTCTCCACCGTGATCTCGGTGTTGGCCTCGGCGAGGATGACCCCGTCCACGGGGCTGGCCACGTCGGTGACGGAGAAGGCGCCCATGAGGTCGATGGGATCGACCTCGATCTCCTGGATGCCCTGCTTGACCAGGGTCTCGTAGATGGCCGCGGTGACGCGACGGCCGGCGTGGAGGATCTCTTCACGCTTGCCCGAGGCGTCCTTGGCCCCGCTGATGCTCTTGGTGAGCTTGTTGCCGACCAGATGGGGAGCGACCTTGAGCAGGATCTTGCCTTCGCGGAAGAGGACCTTGTCGCACTTGTAGAAGGTGCGGATCAGGTCCTCGTCGCGCTCCATGCCGAGGGCGCGGAGGAAGACCGAGGCCAGGAACTTGCGCTTGCGGTCGATGCGGACGTGGAGGAGGTTCTTGGCGTCGTACTCGAACTCCACCCAGCTGCCGCGGTAGGGGATGATCTGGGCGGCGAAGAGGCCCTTCTCGATCTGGGAGAAGAACACGCCCGGGCTGCGGTGAAGCTGGCTGACGATGACACGCTCGGTGCCGTTGATGATGAACGTCCCGTTGTCGGTCATGAGCGGGATGTCGCCGAAGTACACCTCCTGCTCCTTGACGTCGCGGATGGTCTTGGTGCCGTCGTCGGGATCCTTGTCCCACACCACCAGGCGGATGGTGACCTTGAGGGGCACGGAATACGTCATGCCGCGCTCCTGGCACTCCTCGGCCTCGTGCTTCAGCTTGAGGGCCACCGGCTCGTCGCAGGTGTCGCAGACCGGGGCCTTGTTCGGATTGAGATGGCCGCACTTCGGGCAGGAGATTTCGAGATCGCCGCCCGGGTTCGCCACGAAGGTGGCGCCGCAGAAGGTGCAGGGCCGGGCCAGCTTGTCGAGACCCGCCAGTCGCGAACACTTGCATTCCCAGTTGCCGATGGAATAGTCGACGAATTCGAGGGCGCAGTTCTCCCGCAGATCGTTGATCGGGAAGATGCTCTTGAACACGGACTGCAGGCCGCTGTCGTCGCGGTCCTGGGGCAGAACGCGCATCTGCAGGAAGCGTTCGTACGAGAGTCGCTGGATCTCGATGAGGTTCGGGATCTGGATCGCCGTGGGGATCTTGGCGAAGTCCTTGCGTTCACGGTAGACGTTCTTCGGAGCTTGATACATCGGTGGGGCCCTGCCTAGGAGGTGGAAGGAGAAGAGGGGGGCTGTAGAAGGAGATCTACAAGGCGGCTACGGAAAATGAAGACACCTCCGCCCCCCCAAGCCCGGCCCCGCCCGGAGGGCGGAAAGCGGCGGCTTGAGGAGGCGGAAGACGTCTCGAGTGAGAGGCGAGTCAGGGTTCGTTTTGCCTTCTCGCTTCTACTTGATTTCGACTTGAGCGCCCGCTTCCTCGAACTTCTTCTTCATCGCGGCGGCCTCGTCCTTGGTCACGCCCTCTTTGACGACCTTGGGCGCGCCGTCGACGAGATCCTTCGCTTCCTTGAGACCGAGCGAAGTGACCTCGCGGACCGCCTTGATCACGTTGATCTTGTTCGCGCCGGCCGCGATGAGATGGACCGCGAACTCGGTCTTCTCTTCCGCCGCCGCCGCGGGAGCCGCAGCGC
The DNA here is from genome assembly GCA_035432945.1 of Vicinamibacteria bacterium. GTDB lineage: Bacteria > Acidobacteriota > Vicinamibacteria > Fen-336 > JAGNNV01 > JAGNNV01. The sequence continues at coordinate 1,781 of DAORUA010000518.1, forward strand.
CGCCGCCGCCCGCCATCATCACGGGAGCCGCCGCTGCCGCGGAGACGCCCCACTTCTCTTCGAGCATCTTCACGAGCTCGGCCACCTGCATTACAGAGAGCCCGCTCAGTTCGGTTGCAATTGCCTGGATGTCAGCCACGTCTATCTCCTCTCACTACTCGTTGTCTTAAGGAACGTAAGGTTTCAAAAACCGGAAAAAATGTTGTTACGACTTGGGCTCGGCGTCTTTGTCGGCATGCGCCTGGAGCACACGCACCATCTGCTGGGCCGGGGTCGAGAGCAGGCGGACCAGCTTGGCCGACGGAGCCTTGAGCACTCCGAGCAGCTTCGACCGGAGCTCGGGCAGGCCGGGCATGGTGGAGAGGGCCTTGACGCCGTTGGCGTCGAGCATCTCCGTGCCCGAGACCAGGCCGCTCTTGACCACGATCTGCGGATGGTCCTTCGAGAAGTCGACCACCACCTTGGCGAGGGCCACCGGATCGTTCTCGCAGTAAGCGATGGCGGTGGTCTCGATGAACTTGTCCTTGAGCTTCGCGAGCGGCGTGCCCTCGAGGGCCCGGAGGGCCAGGGTGTTCTTGATGACCTTGTAGTGGCCGCCCGACATGCGGATCTTGCGCCGGAACTCGGTGACCGCGGGAACGGCGATGCCGCGGAAGTCGACGAGGATCGCGTGCTGCGACTTGGCGAAGTCGCCGCGAAGCGCCTCGACGAAGGTTTCTTTTTCGTGCCTCTTGAGTGCCATTGACCTACTCCTGCGCTTCGATGGAGGCGAGATCGACCC
>DAORUA010000519.1:0-2560 GCA_035432945.1 Vicinamibacteria bacterium
ATTGACTCCGACATTGCGCAGCTGGCCCGGATTCGCGGGGTTGGGCAGCAGGCCGAGCCGGGCGTTCGCGTCCGGCACCACCGTCGACACGAACTTGCCGAGGTTCTCCCGCAGGCCCTCGTAGCCCAGGAAGAAGAAGGTCTGGTCCTTCTTGATCGGACCCCCGAGCGTCGCCCCGAACTGATTCCGCATGAAATCCGGCTTCTGGCCCTGGTCGAAGTAGTTGGGCGAGTCGAGGGCCTCGTTGCGGTGATACTCGAACACGCTGCCCGTCCACGTGTTCCCTCCCGACTTGGTGGCCACGAGGACCTGGCCGCCGAAATTGCGGCCGTACTCCGCCGAGTAGCTGTTCGTCTCCACCCGGAACTCGCGAACGGTTTCCGTCCCGAGGGTCGTGCCCGCGGCACTCCCGGCCGGGCCGTTGGTGAAGTCGTTCAGGAGAGTCCCATCCAGCAGGTAGACGTTCGACCTCGGATCGAGACCGTTGATCGATGCGCCCACGCCGTGCGCCACCACCGAGCCGCCGTCGCGGTGCGGGAAGGCCACCACACCCGGCTGCAGGAACGCGAGGTCGGTGTAGTTCCGGCCATTGAGGGGAAGGTCCTTGATCTCCTGCTCACCCACCAGAAAGGAGAGTTCGCCCGTCCCCGTCTGCACCTGGGGGCCCTGCGCCACGACCGTGACCTCTTCGGTCCGGATTCCCGGCTGGAGTTCGAGATTCACCACCGCGGGCACGCCGAGCACCACCAGCACACCCGGCTTGATCGCGGGCTTGAAACCGTCGAGGGTCGCACGAACCTCGAAGCGGCCCAGGGGCAGCACGGGCATCACGAAGCGTCCGTTGGGTCCCGACACCACTTCCCGGACGAGACCCGTCTCCTGGTGTTTCGCCACCACGGCGGCTCCGGGCAGCACCGCGCCGGAAACGTCTCGCACCACGCCTTCGATGGAACTCGATGTCGTCTGGGCGCGGACAAGGGAGGGGGTCAGCGCGAGCAGACCCAAAGCGATGAAACGACTGACGTTCTTCATGATCACCTGTTCATTGTCGGCTCGAAGTCTGGCCTCGAGACCGTGGGCCCCGTTGCCGAGACCCGCCTGTTTGCCCGAGAGATTACAGGCTCTTACGGTCGCGGAGCCTCTGGGGTTTCGTCCGTGGCTCTGGCCGCCGGCGCCCCCGCCTTGATGTCATAGACCAGCAGCCGGTCCTGATCGCGCAGGAACAGCTTGCCGTCCGCGATCGCGGGGTACGGCCAGTTCAGGGGAGAGGCGTCCGGAATCTCGAACTGCCCCTTTTCCTTGTAGCCCGCGGGGGTCGCCTCGATCAGGATCACCAGGCCGTTCTCATACCGGAAGATCAGGTGCGAGTCGGCGTACGCGATCGCGGCCGAACCCTTGCCCGCGTTGCGGATATCGCCTCCCCAGACCTTCCGGCCGGTGGCGAGTTCGATGCAGATGGGGAGTCCCATGCGATGGCCCTGGCCGCCATAGACGTGCCCGCCCACCAGCACCATGCCGCCGTGATGGTTCTGGAAGGTCTTCCCGTCGAGGAAGTACTGCTCTGTGGCAATCACCGAATCTCCCTGCTTCGAGAGTTTCAGCAGGCCGCTGCCCGTCTGGTAGCCGGTCGCGGAGAAGACGAGGTCGCCGCTCACGAGGGGAGCGGAGATGTTGGCGGTCTCGTTCGCGACCTTGTTGTAGCTCCACAGGAACTTCCCATCGGAAGCCCGCACCCCCACCACACCGCGGCCCATCATCTGAACGTACTGCTTCACCCCCGCGCCGTTCGAGATCACGATCGACGAGTAGCCGGCGCCATCGCGGCCTTTCGGACCCATCTCCCCCGCCTTGGTCCGCCAGATCTCCTTGCCCGTCGCCTTCTCGAGGCAGACGAGGAGCGACTCGACCCCCCCGGGGGTGACCACCAGGCGATCGCCATCGACGAGGGGCGATTCCGACCACTTCCAGCCCGACATCATGCGGCCGGAGAAGTCCCCGGGCAGGCTCTTCTTCCAGCGCACCTTGCCCGTGGCGGATTCGAGCGCCATGAGGTCTCCCTCGGTGCCGATGGCGTAGATCAGTTCGCCGTCCGCGGTGGGCGTGCCCCTCGCACCCGCGTACTGGTCCTCCGTCCACGCGGCGCCGATCCGGGTCTTCCATTGAACCGCCTTCTTGTCGAGCGACACCGCGATCACGAACTGGTCGCGGCCGATGTCGCCCATGGTGAAGAGGCGTCCGTTTTGAATGGAGACGCTCGAGTACCCCACCCCCATGCCCTTCACCTCAAAGGCGAGCTTCGGCCCCCCCTCCGGCCACTGCTGGAGCAATCCACGCTCCGCCGACTGGGCGTCCCGATTGACGCCGCGGAACTGCGGCCAGTCGGCATAGGCACTCCCCGAAAGGGCCAGCACGGTCAGGCTCATCACGCCAGGCGCATAGGGTCTCATGGGCACTCCTGATCTCCGGGAAAAAGGGCGCTTCTCAGCCGAAACACAGGATACGACCGTCGCTCGCGGCAACCAGAAGCCGGTTTTCCGCGATCGCCGGAGAGGTGGCGATG
>DAORUA010000520.1:0-2550 GCA_035432945.1 Vicinamibacteria bacterium
GAGCCCATTCAACTGGTCGAAGAGACGCTGGCCCTCTTCCGCTCGACCCTGCCCGCCCAGATCCAGATCCGGCAAACCAAGAAGCCGACGGGCAGCGTGCTCGCCGATGCGACTCAGCTCCATCAGGTGCTCTTGAACCTGCTCACCAACGCGCGTCACGCCCTCGAGAAGAAGGGCGGCACCATCGAAATCGGCATCGAGTCGCGCGAGGTCGCGGCGGGCGAAATCCTCCATCCCGGTCTTCGCGCCGGTCCCCACGTGAGGCTCTGGGTTTCGGACAACGGCGAGGGCATGTCCCAGAGCGTCGCCGACCGTGTCTTCGAGCCGTTCTTCACCACCAAGCCGGTCGGCCAGGGAACCGGGCTCGGCCTCTCCGTGGTCCACGGCATCGTGACCCGCATGGGCGGAGCGATCCTGGTCGAGACCGAGGCGGGCCGGGGGACGAGGTTCGAGGTGTATCTCCCCGAGACCCCGCCGCGGCCGGGGCTGCGCCCCCGGCAAGATCCCTAGGTCGACCGCATATACTGGCCTCCATGTCCGAGCAGCCTGCCGCCCGGGACCGCGGAACGGTTCTCGTCGTCGACGATGACAACGATGTGCGGTTCGTGGTCGCGGACAGCCTGAGGCAGGCGGGCTTCAAGGTCGAAGAGGCGGAGACCGGGGAAATCGCCCTCGAGAAGCTGGTCCCGGGCGGGGCGGAGGCGGTGATCAGCGACATCTCCATGCCCGGCCTCTCCGGGGTGGAGATGCTGCGCATGATCCGGGCCCGCGACCTCGACGTGCCCGTGGTCCTCCTGACCGGACGCCCGAGCCTGGAGACCGCGATCGAGGCGGTGGAGGGCGGGGCCTTGCGGTACCTCCGAAAGCCCGCGGCCACCGCGGAGATCATCGACACCATGGACCAGGCGGTCCGGCTCGGCCGGCTCGCGCGCTGGCGGCGCGACGCCCTCGCCATCACCCGGCCCGCGTCCCAGTTCGTGGGCGACCGCGCGAGCATGGAGCTGGCCTTCGATGAAGCCCTCTCCGGCCTGTGGCTCGCGGCCCAGCCCATCGTGGGCGCGAAGGACGGCGTGATCTTCGGGGTGGAGCTCCTGGCCCGGTCCATTTCCACCCGCTTCACCAGCGTGACCATGCTGGTCGAGGCCGCGGAGAAACTCGGGAAGGTCATCGCCTTCGGCCGCCGGGTCCGGCAGATCGCCTCCACCGCCGAGGTGTCGAAGGACCACGCGCTCTTCATCAACCTTCACAGCCTCGAACTCGATGACGAGGATCTCTACTCCGAGAAGAACCCGCTGCGCGGGGTGGGGTCCAAGGTGGTCTTCGAGATCACGGAGCGTCATTCCATCGATCAGGTGAAGAATCTCAAGGAGAAGATCGCCCTGCTCCGCGAACTGGGTTTCTGGATCGCGGTGGACGACATGGGCGCGGGGTACGCGGGGCTCAACAGTTTCGCGGCGCTGAGGCCGGATATCGTGAAGCTGGACATGGCGATCGTCCGGGGCATCGATCAGGACCCCTACCGGCGCACCCTGGTCCGTTCGATGACCGCGATGTGCCGGGACTTCGGCATCCCGCTGGTGGCCGAAGGCGTCGAGACCGAAGCCGAGAAGCTGGTCCTCATCGACCTCGGCTGTGATTTCCTCCAGGGTTTCCTGTGCGGGAAGCCGAAGGCCGCGGGCAGCGTCCGGCCGACTCCCTCGGGGGAGCGCGCGCGGCCGGCAGCGAACCCCGGCGAGAGCCGCTCATGAGTCGCGAACCCGTGCTGGTCCTCCTGGTGGAGGACAACGAAGACCATGCGGAACTCCTGAAGCGAACCCTCCGCGAAGCCGGCGGCATGATCAGGATCGTCCACGCACGCGACGGAGAGGCCGCGCTCGACTATCTCGGTCTCTCCAACCCCTCGGCCGGCCCGGGAAGAAACGAAATCCCGGGCCTCGTGCTCCTGGACCTTCGCCTGCCCAGGATCGACGGCCTCGACGTGCTCCGGCGGATCAAGGAAGCGCAAAACCTGAGTCCGGTTCCGGTGGTGATCCTCACCACGTCGAGCGCGCCCGCGGACATCGACCGCGCCTACCACCTCCACGCCAACAGCTATCTCGCCAAGCCCGTTTCCTACGATCACTTCAGCCGGTTGATGCAGACCCTGGCTCGCTACTGGACGGTGTGGAACGCCAGACCCGGAGCGCACCCCGCGACTCCCGGCCTCCCGGCATGAGGACGTCCCCGCGCTCGCGCGTGCCCCTCCGGGCCGGGGCCCTCCTCGTCCTCGCCCTGGCCGCGGGAGCCCTCCCCCTGCGCGCGGCCCCCTCGAACCCGAAGGAACTCCGCTTCGGTGTCATCGCGGAAGAGGCCAACGAACCCGATCGCATGCTGCGGGTGTACTCGGAGCTGCTGGCCGAACTCCGGAAGCGCCTGGCTCCCAGGGGCATCGGGGTCGCGCCCCTCGTGATCACCAAGGACCTGGGCGAGTTGTCGCAGCGGCTGAAGCAGGGCGAAGTCGACCTGGTCATCGAGAGCGTGTTCCCCACCTTCGAACTGCAGGAGCGGAGC
>DAORUA010000521.1:0-2534 GCA_035432945.1 Vicinamibacteria bacterium
CCCGCGGTCCTCGGGGAGTTGATCGCGGGGATCGTCCTCGGGGTGGTCGGGCGCTCGGTGTTTCCCGCCCTCGATGAGGCTGCGCGCAGTCCGGAGCTCGCCCTCCTGGCGAGCCTCGGCGTGCTCCTCCTCCTCTTCGAGGTGGGACTCGAGTCCACCGTGCCCAAGATGCTCAGCGTCGGCTTCCCCGCCCTGCGCGTGGCCGTGGCCGGAGTGATCGCGCCCACCGTGCTGGGCGTTTCGGTGGCCGCGATCCTGATTCCCGACGCCTCCGTCTACACGAAGGCGTTCATCGGCGCAACGCTTTGCGCCACCTCGGTCGGCATCACCGCGCGCGTGCTCAAGGACCTCGGCCGGGACCAGTCGAAGGAGGCCCGCCTGATCCTGGGCGCGGCGGTGCTCGACGATGTCCTGGGCCTGATCATCCTGGCCGTGGTCGCGGGCGCCATCGGGGCCGCGAACACGGGCGAGGCGATGGCGGTCTCGTCGGTCGCGATGATCGCCCTCAAGGCCGTGGTCTTCCTCGTCGGCGCTCTCTGGATCGGGGTCCGCGTTACCCCGCGCATGTTCGAGCTGGCGTCGAAGCTCCGGAGCCGCGAGGCCCTGCTCGCGACCGGCCTCGCTTTCTGCTTCTTTCTCTCGTGGCTCTCCTCGCTCTTTGGTCTGGCCGCGATCATCGGCGCGTTCGCGGCCGGCCTCATTCTCGAGGAAGTGCACTACAAGGATTTCGTTCAGCGCGGCGAGCACGGCCTCGAGCACCTGGTTCATCCCATCGCCGGATTCCTGGCCCCGGTCTTCTTCGTGCAGATGGGCATGCTCACCGACATCACCCGGTTGTTCGATGTCCGCGTGGCCATCCTCGGCCTCGGACTCACCATCGCGGGCGTCATCGGGAAAGCGGTCTCCGGCTACGCGATCTCGCGGCGGGAGCCGGTCGACCGGCTGACCGTGGGCCTCGGGATGGCGCCCCGCGGCGAGGTCGGCCTCATCTTCGCGAATCTCGGGCTGGGCGTGAGTGTGGCCGGCCGCCCCGTCGTCGACGCGAGCACCTACTCGGCGATCGTCATGATGGTGATCCTCACCACCCTCATGACTCCACCCGCGCTGAAGTGGCGCTTCGGCTCGCGACCCCCCGAGACCGCGCCGACTCCGTCCTAGCCGGGTCGGCGCTCCGTCGCCCGGGGGTCATGCCGCCTCGATCGGGGCCGATGCGTTACGATTCTCCCGGTGAAACTCCGCAAGACCCTGCTGGCCGCGTTCACCATTGGTTTCTCCGGGGCGGCCTGCGGCGGGTCCGGCCCGACTTCGCCCTCCGCTCCGGCCTCCTCGCCCACGCCGGCCCCGGTCATCGCGAAACCGAACATCATCCTGGTTCTCCTCGACGATGGCGAGGAGGCCATGACCTCGAACATGCCCAGGATTCGCGCCTCGTTCATCGACAAGGGCCTGCGCTTCACCAACGCCTTCGCCAACACGCCGCTGTGCGGCCCGTCCCGGTCCAACATCCTCGCCGGCCAGTTCTCGCACAACACGGGAGTGATCGCGAACGCGGGCGAGGGCGCCGGCTACCCGACGTGGGCCGCGAACGGTTACGACACCAACAACATCGGGCCGTGGCTCAAGGCGGCGGGTTACAAGACGGGAATCTTCGGGAAGTACCAGAACGACTATCCGACGAGTCAGGCCGAGACCTTCGTCCCTCCCGGCTGGGATGACTGGCGCGTGGTCATGTCGGATCGAGTGGCCTACAACGACTACTACACCCTCAACGAGAACGGCACGCTCACCATCTACAAGTCCGAGACCGGCGGGTATCAGGCCGACATCCTGTCCGCGCGCCTCCAGTCCTTCATCAAGGCGGCCGAGACCAACGATTCCCAGCCCTTCTTCGCCTTGCTGAGTCTGGGCGCTCCCCATACCCCGACCGCACCGGCCGCGCGCCACCTCTCCGCGTATCCGGGCGCCACCGCCCCTCGAAACGCCTCGTTCAACGAGCCCGACATCTCCGACAAGCCGCGGTGGTTCCAGGACCAGGCGCCCCTGATGGACTCCGCCACCATCGCCGAGATCGACACCGACTACCGGGGCTCGCTGCAGGCCCTGCTCTCGGTGGAGGACGCGACCGAGGCTCTGTTCCAGACCCTCGATCAGCTCGGAGAGAGTTCGAACACCTACGTCTTCTTCACCTCGGATAACGGCCTCCACCGCGGGGAGCACCGACTGCGCGGCGGCAAGAACACGCCTTTCGAAGAGTCCATCCGGATGCCCTTCTACGTGCGCGGGCCGGGCGTGCCCGCGGGCCGCACCATCGACCATCTCGCGGGCCTCGTCGATCTCGTTCCCACCTTCCTGAGCCTCGCCGGCGCCACCATTCCGGCCTCGGTGGACGGAATGTCGCTGACCCCGCTGCTCTCCTCCACCCCGCAGGCACTCGCATCCTGGCGGCCGGAGATGCTGATCGAGCACCCCGGGGGCGCGGGACTCCCCATTCGCATACCCGCCTGGTACGGGGTGCGGACCCAGTCGGAGACCTA
>DAORUA010000522.1:0-2531 GCA_035432945.1 Vicinamibacteria bacterium
GGCGTCATCGGCGTGAACCTGCCCATGGACAAGGTCCGCGCCGCCATTCCGGCGGCGGTGTCCGGCCTGTCGGGCGAAGGCGGGACCGCGGCCGCGAGGGCCATCATGACCACGGATACGAAGCCCAAGGAGTCCTCGCGCCGCGTCGATCTGGGCGGGGTCACGGTCACGGTGGGGGGGATGGCCAAGGGAGCCGGCATGATCGCGCCGAGTCTCGCGCCGCTTCACGCCACCATGCTCGCGTTCTTCACCACCGATGCAACGATCGACAGGGCCGCGCTGGACCGGATGCTGATCGAAGCAGTCGGACCCACGTTCAACCGCATCACCGTCGACTCCGACACCTCCACCAACGACACGGCGATCGTCCTCGCCAACGGTGCGGCGGGGGCTGTGCCCATCACCGGGCCGGGGCCGGCGTACAACGTGCTTCGCGACGCATTTCGGGAAGTGTGCCGCGATCTCGCTCTCATGATGATCCGCGACGGCGAAGGCGTGCAGCGGATCGCCGAAGTGGTGGTGAAGGGCGCCCGTTCGGAGGAAGACGCCCTGCGGATCGCGCGCACCATCGCCGATTCGCCCCTGGTGAAGACGGCGCTCCATGGCGGGGATCCCAACTGGGGCCGCATCATCGCCGCCGCGGGTCGGGCCGGCGTCCTCTTCGACATCGACAAGGTGGACATCCACATCGGGAACGTCTTCGTGTGCGAGGGTGGAGCGGCCCGGGAGTACGACGAGGCGGTGGCGCATCAGGCCATGCTGGCCGATCCCGGCCGTCTCATCGTTGATCTCCATGAGGGCCAGGCCACCGAGTCCATGTGGATGTGCGATCTGACGAAATCGTACGTGGACATCAACGCGCATTACCGAACCTAGGGCGGGCGACCCATGGGTCGCCCCTACGACGTTAGGATTCCGTTCCAATGACCAAATTGTGGGGTGGGAACTACGACGCCGAGCCGGACCGGCTCTTCTGGGAATTCAACCGCTCCTTCCCGTTCGATCGTCGGCTGATTCGTGAGGAGATCGCGGCCTCGCGCGCCTACGCGATGGCGCTGGGCCAGTGTCGGGCCATCCCCATGAAGGATGCCGCGAAGCTCGATCGCGGGCTCGCGAAGGTGCTCGCGAAATACGAGGCGGATCCCCGGTACGCCGACATCGACGTCGAGGATGTCCATTCGTTCGTGGAGACGCGGCTCGAAGAAGAGATCGGCCCCCTCGCCGGACAGGGGCACCTCGGACGCAGCCGAAACGAGCAGTCGGTCACCGCGCTTCGGCTCTTCATCCGCGGCGCGATCGACGCACTCCGTCCGCGTCTCAAGGACCTCGTTGATGCCCTGGTCGCGCGCGGACTGCAGGGCGCGGCCCTTCCCATGCCGGGCTACACCCACACCCGCGAGGCGGAGCCCATCACCTTCGGCCACTGGGCCGGCGCCCACGCCTGGGCACTGGCCCGGGACTTCGAGCGCCTGGGGGATGCCCGCAAGCGCGTGAACGTTCTGCCTCTCGGCTCGGGAGCCCTCGCTGGCACGGCGCTTCCCTTGAAGCGCGAAGCCCTCGCCAAGGCACTCGGTTTCGCCGCGGTCTCGGAGAACGCGCTCGACGCGATCTCCGACCGCGACTTCGCCGCCGAGTTCGTCTTCGCTCTCGCCCAGATCCAGGCCCACCTGTCCCGACTGGCCGAGGATCTGATTCATTACTCGTCGCTGCCCTACGGCTTCGTGGCGTTGCCTGACGCGTTCACCACCGGCTCGAGCCTGATGCCGCAGAAGAAGAATCCGGACTCCATGGAGCTCGTCCGCGGCAAGGCGGCGCGCACCACCGGAGCGGTGGTGAGGCTTCTCGCGCTGACCACCGGCGTGCCGGTGAGCTATCAGAAGGACTTCCAGGAGGACAAGGAAGCGGTGTTCGATGCTCTCGACGCCGTGCTGCCCTCCATCACGGTCACCGCGGGGGTGGTGCGGGGCATGACCCTCAATCCCGCGGTCATGAAGAAGGCGGCTTCGGCGGAAGGGATGATGGCGGCGTCGCTCGCGGTCGCCCTGGCCCGCGAAGGCGTTCCTTTCCGCAAGGCGCACGGCATGGTGGGCTCCATGGTCGCGGACGCGGTGAGGGCGCAGATCCCCCTTCGCGATGTCGCGCGCGCGAGCCTTGGCGGCCCTCACCCGAAGATCGCCGCCCGGATCAAGGACTTCTTCGATCCCGGCAAGGCGGTGGCGACGAAGGCGGCCCGCGGCGGAACCGCTCCCGCCGCGGTTCGCGTTTCCCTGCGCGCGGCCCGCGCCAGAGTTTCGTCATCCCGGCGAAAGCCGGGATCCACTTCCCGCTGATCACCGACCGCATGATCCCCCTGCGAGTGTCATGAACATCCGCGTCGGTACCAGCGGTTTCGCGTACAAGGAGTGGAAGGGTTCTTTCTATCCCGAGAAGTTCAAGGACGAGGGCATGCTCGCCTACTACGCCGAGCGCTTCGAGACGGTGGAGATCAACAACACCTTCTACCGGATGCCCAAGCCCGAACTCCTCGAGAA
>DAORUA010000523.1:0-1308 GCA_035432945.1 Vicinamibacteria bacterium
AGCCGTCGGCGCGGGGCGCCCAGATCTGGCGGGTGTCGAGAAGGTAGACGCCGTAGACCGCGCGCAGGCCGTTTGGGTTTTTTGGGTCGATCTCCTGCTGGATGGTGTAGGCCGCGAGGGCGGCGTTCAGGAAGATCGCGACCTCGATCAGCGCGCGGCGGTATCCGGGACGTTGCGTGACCTCCGGGCCGAGGATGTCCGCCAGTCCCTTCGCGGACGCCTGGACGGTGACGAGCAGGCGATCGATGATGCCGCGAAGCGCGTGGCTGGTGGCGATGGTCAGGTAGTTCGCGGGGGTAAGGAAGACATCCACCGCCGCGGTGACCGCGCCGCACCCGCTGTGGCCGAGCACGGGGATCACCTTCAGGCTGCCGCCGAGGTGTTCGATCGCGTAGTTGAGGCTGCCGAGGACCTCGGTGCCGAGGACGTTGCCGGCCACCCGGACCACGAACAGGTCGTTGGGTCCCACGTTGAACACGAGCTCGACGGGGACGCGCGCGTCTGAACAACCGACGATCGCGGCGAAGGGCTTCTGCTTGGGGCTTTGCGACTCGGAGGCCCCGAGCCCCAGGTCGCGGGCGTCGACGAGCACGGTGCGGCGCGCGGGGGCGCCCTCGTCGGTGAGGCCGCCGAGCAGGTCGCCGAAGGCCAGGTTCCCTTCGTTGAGGCGCCGCCGCGCGGCCTCCCCGTCGACCGGGCGAGCCGCCGACGCCCCGGTGAGCGCTTCGTACCGGTAGACGATTTCCACGGATTTCATGATGAGCGGGATTGTAGCGGGGCGAAACCGCGTCCGTGCTACGGGGTCCAGCGGTAGTCGCCGACCGTGATCGTCCGGTACCACGGCCCGCCGAGCGCGCCCCGGCCGATCGTGAAGGTCACGAGAGCCCCCCGGGGCGCGTGCTCGCACAGGCCCGGGAACCTGACCGGCGAAGGCAGGGTGATGCCCTCGGCGGACCCGCTCACGTGCAACCAGTGAGTGATGGTGGTTCGTGGTCCTCGCCGTCCGGTGTTCGTGCTCACGCGCCTCTGGCACTCGGACCGGTTCGTCAGGATCTTCAACTCGGACGAGTCGAGGCCCCGGTTGAGATCGTCGAAGATCTGGATTCCCGCGACCGGCAGTCCAAGGGCCAGCACCACCGCGCTCTCGATGATCAGCCGGTGGCCGCGCGACGAACCGCGCATGAAGACCACCACTCCCGCGAGAAGGAGCGCGAACAGCCCCGCGGCGATGGACAAGCCGGGCAGGAGATAGGAGGCGTCGGTGAGGTAGATCTCGGGCAGGGCCAGGGTCACGATCAAGGAACTCGC
>DAORUA010000523.1:1408-2523 GCA_035432945.1 Vicinamibacteria bacterium
CCGCGAACATGGGATGGTCGCAGACCACGTAGACGAATCGGTCGAAGTCCTCGTCCCCCGTCTCGATCTCGGTGGCGAGGCCCACGCGTTTGAACCAGCGATCCCGGTCGGTTTCGCGGTGCAGGCGGAACCAGATCGGCACCTCGAGCTCGACGCCCATGAAGTAGTTGGTGGTCTTGTTGAGCGTCTCCCTCTGCGCGAGGAGGACGGTCTGGTCGCCCACCGCGGTGGGAACGCCCTTGCGGTGCTTGAAGCGTACGGACAGGCGGGCCGCGAACGCGACCACGGCGAGCCCCAGGCGGAACAGGATCCACATGGGGCGGAATACTAAAAGTATTCGCGCCTCGATGAACCAAATGCATCAGGAGGCCCGGAGGCCCGCGTGTTATTCTCCGCCCGGTTTTGAGGCAGGCGGAGATTCTCTAGTTGAGCGGCTACATCCCTGTTCTGATCTTTTTGGCCCTCGTTCTCGCCTTCGCCATTGGCGGCCTGGTGGCGGCCTGGGCCATCCGGCCCTCGCGCGGATACGCCTCGAAGGCCGAGAACTACGAGTGCGGCGCCCAGCCCATCGGCGAGGCCTGGGTCCAGTTTCCCGTGGGCTTCTACCTCGTGGCCCTGCTCTTCCTGGTGTTCGACACTCTGGCAGTTTTCCTTTTCCCATGGGCACTTACCATCCGCGCCCTCGGCGTCCCGGGGCTCGTCGCCATGCTCGGTTTCATCGCGGTCCTGGGTCTCGGCTGGTTGTACGCCTACCGTGAGGGTCTGCTCGAGTGGAAATAAAGCCGCCTTCCTGCCAGATCCCTCCCGCCAACTGGGAGGAAATGAAGGACCTCCAGGAGTGGAAGCAGCTCCACAAGGTCCGCCCCGAGGGCGACAAGTTCTCGCCGCTCTTCGAGTCGGTGACCGAAGGCATCCACTCCTTCCCCGGCGGCTTCGTGGTCACGAGCGTCGCCGACGACTTCTTGAACTGGGCGCGCGCCTCGGCGGTCTGGCCGGTGAGCTTCGGCCTCGCCTGCTGCGCCATCGAGATGATGGCGACCTTCGCCTCCCGTTTCGACGTGGAGCGCCTCGGCATGGTGCCGTGGGCCTCGCCCCGGCACTCCGACCTCATGATC
>DAORUA010000524.1:0-2523 GCA_035432945.1 Vicinamibacteria bacterium
TCTTCTCGACCATGCGCGTCACCAGGGACCTCGTGGTGCTTCTGGACCGGGGCTATGACGAGAAGGGGGTTCAGACCTTCGGACCGAGCGACGGCCGGGGTTACGAGTTCCGCCGCAGCCAGAAGTAGGACTCAGCCGCGGGGCCCTTCGGCCACGGTGGCGCCCGTGGCCATCATGGCCGCGATCTCGCCCTCGGTGTAGCCCGCCTCGCGAAGGACCTCGGCGCTGTGCTCGCCGAGCCGGGGCGGATGGCGCCTTATGCCGCCGGGAGTCTCCGAGAAGGTCATGGGCACGCCCGGCAGTCGCAGGCGCCCCTCGCTCGGGTGATCCATCTCCTGCCAGAAGCCGGTCGCCACCAGATGCTCGTCGGTGATCAGATCCTCGAGGGAGTTGACGATCATGACGGGAACGTTGGTTCGCCCCAGGACGGCGAACCACTCCGCGGTGGTCCTTTCCGCCACGATCGCTCCGGTCTCGGAGTACACGGCGTCGATGTTCTTCAGCCGCTCTCCGAGGGTCAGGAAGCGCGGATCGGTCACGAAGTCGGGCCGCCCGGCCGCTTCGCAGAAGGCCTTCCAGTGGTCGTTGAGGTAAGGGAGGATCGCGATGTAGCCGTCCTTCGTCCGGTAGGGCCGCCGGTGCTTCGAGAGCAGGCGCGTGTAGCCCATTTCGCCGCGGGGCGGGTCGAACGCATAGCCGAACAGGTGCTCGGCCATGACGTAGGAGATGAGGGTCTCGTACATCGGCACCTCGATCTCCTGGCCGACGCCGCTTCGTTCGCGATGGAAGAGGGCCGCCATCACCGAGGAGACCACGGTGAGGCCGGTGGTCTTGTCCGCGATGATCGTGGGCAGATACCGCGGTTCCTCTCCCATCTTCGTGGCGAGCATGGCGATGCCGGAGGCGGACTGGATGGAGTCGTCGTAGGCGGCGCGGTCGGCGTAGGGCCCCTTGCGCGAATAGCCATAGGTCCCGCAGAAGATGATCTTTGGATTTCGGGCCTTCATGGCCGCGTAGTCGAGGCCGAGGCGCTCCATCGACTTCGGCCGGTAGTTGTGGACGAGGACGTCGGCGGTCTCCGCGAGTCGCAGCAACGCTTCCTTGCCCGCGGGATTCTTGAGGTCGAGGACCAGGCTGCGCTTGTTGCGGTTGCAGGTGAGGTACAGAGCGGCCATGCCCTCGTTCGCCCGGGGCCCCAGCTGCCGGTTGCTGTCGCCGGTGGGCGGTTCGATCTTGATCACATCCGCGCCCAGATCGCCCAGGATCTGGCAGGCCCAGGGTCCCAGCACGACGCTGGTGAGTTCGAGAATGCGCACGCCATGAAGGGGTCCGGGCATGAAAAGGCCTCGATTGGAGATTTCCGGGAAGGGGACCGACCCCCGCCCGGCAAAGAATAAGGCACGGGCCGGATGAAGTTGTACTATTCTTAGAACAATGTTCGGGAACGCTTCAGGGGCGCCGTCGAGACGCCGTCCGCAGATCGGCTCCGCTTGCGGCCTCCAGGGACCGCGCCCACGCGCGGGAAGGGGAGTGCGGCCATGACCCGGAGGATCATCGACATCGTCGTGAACCTCTGGACCCCGGATCTGACTGCGAATTACACCCCTCGGCTGAACGCGTTCTGGAGCGCCATCAAGATACTCGGCGAGACCTCGTCCGGCATCGCCCTCGACGAGCAGATCCGCCGGATGGATGCGGCGGGGATCGAGAAGGGCCTGATGGTTGCGACGACCGGCGGTCCGGTAGGCTCGGACATCTTCTTCGAAAAGCCGGTGAAGCGGATCGCGGAGGTGATCGCCGCTCACCCCAAGCGGTTCAAGGGGATCGTGGGCCTGAACCCGTCGAGCATCATGCCCTGGCTCAGGAAGCTGGAAGAGGCGGTGAAGGAGCACGGTTTCATCGGCGCGCACCTGTATCCGCACTGGTTCGGGGAGGCGCCCGATCATCGGATGTACTACCCTTTTTACGCGAAGTGCGCAGAGCTCGGTATACCCATACAGATCCAGGTGGGGCACTCGGCCCAGGCCTTCCTTCCCACGGTGGCGCGGCCCATGTCCCTCGACCGGGTGGCCATCGACTTTCCGGAACTGAAGATCATCGGCATCCACATCGGCTATCCCTGGACCGAGGAGATGATCTCGGTGGCCTGGAAGCACAAGAACGTCTGGATCGGGTCGGACGCCCACGCCCCCAAGTACTGGGATCCCTCCTTTGTCCGCTTCATCAACTCCCGCGGGCAGGACAAGGTGCTGTTCGGCACGGACTGGCCGGTCATCGACTTCGAGCGTTCGATCACGGAGATCGACGCCCTCGATCTGCCTTACCGGACGCGGGAGGACCTGAAAGCAAGTCTCGCGGGGAAGGAGATCACATCGGAGCAGTTCAAGCGGATTGTGGAGATGGTCTCCAACGAGTACCAGAAGAGCCGGATCGAACCCTGCGAGGCGGTAGGTGTTGTGGCAGCGCAGTCAATAGGCGAGCCCGGCACCCAGATGACGATGCGTACGTTCCACTACGCGGGTG
>DAORUA010000525.1:0-2503 GCA_035432945.1 Vicinamibacteria bacterium
GATGTGGAACTCGCGTCCCGCGTGCTCGAAAACCCGGTTGGCTCCTGTCACCATGGAAGGCTCCTGCTCAGCGCCGGTTGTCGGAAGCGGCGCCGCGCAGCAGGGATTGCCGGCGGAGCCACGTCTCGAAGAACCAGTTTCCGATGGAGTAGCGACCCCCGGCCTGCTTGAGGTATCCCATCTGCGCCAGCCCCAGGAGATGCGGCCCGAGAGTGTCGCCGGGAGTCGAGAGGGCGGTTCCGATCTCGGCGGGGGAAAGAGACCGCTCCCTCGCCACCTCCTCGAGGATCCGCCGCTCGACCGTCTCCAGGGTCTGGAAGTCCACGGAGAAGAAGTCCGACACCATGTCGTCGTTCGCCACCACATCGAGCGTGCCCTCGAGATCCTTGTTCTCGAAGAGGCGCGAGGCGATGAGCTGGACCAGGAAGGGCTGGTTGCCGGTCTTCTCGGAGATGGCCGCGATCGCGGTTTCGGTGAAGCCGCCGCGGCTCAGCAGGGCGGCCGTCTCCTCCGCCTCCAGCGGGGTCAGGTACGCGGGCGGCAGGAAGCCGTGGAGGAAGGGTGAGGTCACGAGGGCCGCGGTCTCATCGAGACGCGCGAGGCGTCTGGTGGCGGTGATGATCGAGCGGACCTCCGGCCCCTTCTGAAGGACGCGGCGCAGGCGGCCGAGGGTCGCCACCTCGTTCCGCGCCACCGTGATCAATTCCTCGCCCTCGTCCATGAGGATGAGGGTCTTCCATCCCGAGCGGACGGCCCGGCGGATCACCGCCTGGAGCATGTCGGTGACGGAGAGGTCCTCGATGGCGTCGATGTCGATGTCGGCCGCGCGGCGGAAATGCTCGTTGTCCTCGATGCTCGCGATCAGGCCGTCGGCGAGGCCCCGCGCGTCGGAACTGCCCTGCAGGTCCCAGTACAGAGCCAGGTAGGGAGTCTCCTTGCTGGCCTGGGTGCGGGCCTCGATTTCCTTCAGGAGACTCGTCTTGCCCATGCGCCGCGCGCCGATCACCCACAGGGAATCGCGCGAGCCCTCGAGGATCTCCCGGAGCAGGTTCGCGCGTCCGAAGAAGTTGTCGCCGCGGACCCAGCTGCCGGCGATGAATGGATTGCGCATGGTCTTGTCTGAGGTTCCGTTTCGGTTAGAGATTCGCCTGAGCGTCCGCGCCCGGAGAAATGCGGGGCGCCACGGACTCGTCCGACAGGACGAGCCCTTCCACCGCGGCCACGTCGCGCACCGCGATGGTGGATCGCCCCTCCTCGATCATGTGGTTGACCGCGTGGATGCAGAACTTCTGGATGATGTAGGGCTTGAGCTCGCTCGCGTTGAGGATGCGTTCGACCGCCTCGTCCTCGAACCGGAAGACCCCCTGCACCGGGGTCCGGATCAGCTCCTCCGCCTCGTCGCGGGAGAGGCCGGAGAGCTCGAACTCGTCGAAGAAGTTGTACCAGGGCGAGCCCTCGCTCTTCCAGCTCCTCCGGATGCCGACGCCGCTCATCACCGCCACCAGGTTCTCGGAGAAGGTCTTCATGAACACGCTGCGCAGCCGCTGGTTCACCCGCTCCGAGTACTCGTTCAACTCGTCGACCTCGTCGAGAAGCAGGGCCAGCTTCACCTTCTTCGGGGTGCGGGTCTTGAGGTCGGTGATGACCCGCTGAAGGTCGCGCGAGAAGTCGCGGTCGTCGTAATCGTCGTTCTCGGAGCGGAACCGGAGATCGGTGAGGGTCTCGGGAGCGAGGGCGAGCGCATCCACGATCTCCGACATCATGGTGTGGAAGAAGGTGTGCTCGGGCACGCCCTGCAGGTCGACGGAGACGGGGAAGAACTTGAACTCCGTGCCCTCGTCGTCCGCGAGCGCCATCTTGAGATGGTGCATGAACGAAGTCTTCCCGATCCGCCGGTCGCCGGTGATCATGAGCGAATTCGCGTGGATCATGTTGAGCACGCGGCTCAGGAGCTTCTTCCGTCCGAAGAACATGGCATTCGACAGGACGGGCGCGCCCGCGATGTAGGGATTGAACCGGTTCCGGAGCGCGCGCCGCCGGCGTGCCGCGTACACCCCGGCTCCCGTCCCCACGAGCGACACCGCGCACAGCGCGACCAGGGGATAGAAGTAGGGGTTCTCGATGAACGTGGGTTTCCGGTCCACCGTGAACACCGTCTCGAAGGTGCGGCCCTTCCGGTCGACCACCGACACCACCACGCGGTTCAGTCCCTTGCCCAGGGGAACCGACTCGTCGAAGGTGTGGGTGCGGGCCTCCGGCTCCTTCGAGAGGTCGGCGGTATGGGTGACCAGCGGCCCGGACCTGATGGTGATCCGGGCGAGACCCCGGTCGTCGGTGGCGACGCCGGAAACCGTGATGGTGTCTTCCTGGGTCTCGCTCGTTACCTGCTTGGGCGCCACGAACGCGAGGGCGGGCAGTTCCCGGTCGCCGAGGAGCAGATCGCGCGCGTCCCGGGCCATCCGCTCGTCGATGTCGGCGAGCCGCCGGGTCGCGTCGTCGTCGC
>DAORUA010000526.1:0-2491 GCA_035432945.1 Vicinamibacteria bacterium
GTCTGGGCGACCGCGTGGCTCTCATCACCGACGGCCGCTTCTCCGGCGCCACCCATGGCCTGGTCGTCGGCCACGTGGCCCCCGAGGCCGCGACCGGGGGCCTGATCGGCCTGGTGCGCGAGGGAGACAGCGTGACCGTGGACGCGGAAGCGCGTCTGCTGTCGCTCAATATTCCGGAGGCGGAGATCGAGATGCGGCGCGCCGCCTGGGCCGCGCCCGCTCCCCGGTTCACCCGCGGCGTGCTCGCCAAGTACGCCCGGGTCGTGTCCTCCGCCAGTCGGGGCGCGGTCACGGACCCGGACTGACGGTCCTTCGGGAATAAACTCCCCGTTTTAGCCATGAAGTCCTCCCGGAACACCAAACCCGAACCGACCGAGGTGTCGATCGGCGGCGTGGTCATCGGCGGCCAGCAGACCGTGGTGATCGCGGGCCCCTGTGCGGTCGAGAGCCACGATCACCTGATGCGCATCGCGCGCTCGGTCAAGGCCTCGGGCGCCCATCTCCTTCGCGGCGGCGCCTTCAAGCCGCGCACCTCCCCCTACTCCTTCCAGGGCCACGGCGATGAAGCGCTCAAGTGGCTCGGCGAAGCTCGCGCGGTCACCGGCCTCAAGGTGGTGAGCGAAGTCATGGACGTGCGCAAGGTCGAGTCGATGTCCCGCCTCGTCGATTGCCTCCAGGTCGGGACCAGGAACATGCAGAACTTCGACCTGCTGCGGGAACTCGGCCGTGTGCCCAACGCCATCCTGCTCAAGCGCGGCATGTCGGCGACCATCGAAGAGTGGCTCCTCGCGGCCGAGTACATCCTCGCCGAGGGCAACCCGAACGTGATCCTGTGCGAGCGGGGGATCCGCACCTTCGAGAGCGCCACCCGGAACACCCTCGACCTCTCCGCGATCCCCGTGGTTCGAGCCCTTTCCCATCTACCCATCGCGATCGACCCCTCCCACGGCACCGGACGCAGGGACGGAGTCGCTCCCATGACCAAGGCGGCGATCGCCGCGGGCGCCGATGCGGTGATGATCGAGGTCCACGACGACCCCGAACGCGCCCTCTCGGACGGCGCGCAGAGCCTGTCCCTCGAGGCCTTCGACGCGCTCATGAAGGACGCGAGCCTGATCGCCGATGCCTGCTCCCGGCCCTTCCAGGCCCCGCGCGTGGTGCCTTTCGCCAGCCGGACCAAGGGCGGGGCGGTTTGACAATGTCCGGCCACGAGACTTACTCTCTCCGTCCGATGTCCAGCCTGACCCTCTCGAGAACCGTGGCCCTCCGGAGCGACCTCAAGTCGCTCGCGCTGGTCATTGGTCTCATTCTTATCGTCCTTACGGGCGGGGGTCCCGTCTAGCAAGGCACGAAGAGCCGAGCGAGACGAAAGGCCCCCGAGGGAAACCTCGGGGGTTTTGCTTTTTAAGGGAAAGAATGACCATGAACACCAAGAACGAGAACGAAACAACCAAGGAAACCCGCGAAGCCCGGACCAATCCGCCGGGCGCCGAGTCCCCCGACTCCGAGGCGGTTCCGTCCAGGGACGCATCCGACTTCCGCGAAAACAGCGAGCGAGGTTACGGCTGGGGCGTTTAGGCTTCGCCTCATGAACCTCGAGTCGAAATTCGTCTGGATGAACGGGGCCCTCGTGCCCCACGAAAAGGCGGTCGTACCCTTCCTCACCCCGGCCCTCCACTACGGCACCGCGGTATTCGAGGGCATGCGCGCCTACGGGACACCCAACGGTCCGGCGATCTTCCGGCTGAAGGATCACATCGCCCGCCTGTTCCAGAGCGCCGCCATCTTCGGCTTCACGGATCTGCCGTGGACGCAGGAAGAGGTGGTCGCGGGCTCGAAAGCGGTGGTTCGCGAGAACGGGTTCACCGCGTGCTACGTCCGCCCCCTCATCTTCGCGGCCTCGGGCCACATGAGCCTGAACCTGCTCGGCATCGTTCCCGGGCTCGGGATCGCGGCCTGGGAGTGGAAGGGATTCGTGACCCCCGAGGCCGAGGCCCTGGGCCTGAGGGCGAACGTCTCCTCCTTCACCCGGCATCACCCGAACGTGATGATGACGAAGTCGAAGCTCGCGGGGAATTACGGTAACTCGGTCCTCGCCCGCACCGAGTCGGCCCGCCTCGGGTTCGATGAGGCGCTCATGCTCGACCCCACCGGCCTCGTCGCCGAGGGCACCGGAGAGAACCTCTTCGCGGTTCGCAAGGGGGTCATCTACACGCCCCATCGCAGCACCGTCCTCGAAGGCCTGACCCGGGACAGCATCATCACCATCGCGAGAGACCTGGGCTATGAGGTGCGGGAAGAACCGCTCTCCCGGGACCAGCTCTACGTGGCCGACGAACTCTTCGTCTGCGGCACCGCCGCGGAGGTCCTGGGCATTCGCGAGCTCGACTTCCGCCCCATCGGGAAGGGCGTGCGCGGTCCCATCACCGAGAGGCTCGCCGAGACCTTCAAGCGCGTGGCCGGCGGCCAGGAGAAGAAGTACCTCGACTGG
>DAORUA010000527.1:0-2488 GCA_035432945.1 Vicinamibacteria bacterium
AACCGGGGCCAGCTCGAAGGCGTGCTCCTCAGTTCGAGATGGTACCCGTTCGAGATCAATGCCGATCTCGACCGGGCCATCGTCGACGTGCTGGGCCGCGGGGATCGCAACGTTCTCAAGAAGATCGGCGCGCGTTCCGCCCGGACGAACCTTTCCGGGGCGCATCAGGCTTTTCTCAAGAAGGGCAATCCGCAGGCCTTCATGGCGGGGACCGACCGTATCTACCGCTTCTACTATGACGAAGGACATCGCGAGTACGAGTCGACGGGACCGGCCTCCGGCGTGATCACGACTTATGACGCGGCGACCTTCTCCGAGAACGACTGCCTGACCGTGATCGGATGGTACGAGGAGGCGCTCCGGATGTGCGGCGCCACCAGGGTGCAGATTGCCGAGGAGCCGTGTCGGGCTCGCGGTGGTCCGCACTGCCGCTACGTGGTCAGCTGGACGGTCTGACCCCGTCGGCCCGCCGATTCGAGGGCGAGGTCAGGAGGCCGGCTGCTGGCCGGGTTCGAGGTGCCCTTCGAGGGCCGCTCCCGGCAGGAACTCCAGGGGCTCCAGGCCGCGCCGGAAGATTCGAGCGCCGGCCACACCTCTGAGGGCAACGGAAGCCCCCTCCACCCGCAGGATCGCCCCCTCGCGCAGGCCGGCCACCGGAGTCTCGTTCTCTTCGTGGAACTCGCGGATGCGGGTTTCCCGGGTTTCGCCCATGTGGGTGGAGCCGGGAGCCGGGTCGAGGTAATGCGGGTTGATCTGGAAGCGAACCAGACCGAGGCCGTCGAAAGAGGGCGGCTCGACGATGGGCATGTCGTTCGTGGTGCGGATGGTCGGGCAGGCCAGGTTCGACCCGGCACTCGCGCCCGCGTAGACCATGCCGTCTCGCACCCGCCGCTCGATGAGAGGGAGCACGCCCATTTCGTGGAGCGCCTTCAGGAGGCGGAAGGTATTGCCGCCTCCGCAGAAGATGGCCTCGGCCCGCTCGATGGCCTCGCGGGGATCGGAGCTCTCGTGCAGCGAATCGAGCCCGTAGCCCATTTCCGCGAAAGCCACGCGCGCCTTGGCCGCGTAGGCGTCCCGGCCCTTCAGGGCGTGGGGGATGAAGAGCACCCGGGCCACGCTGCCGAATGCCTCGCGCAACTCCGGGTACGCGTGCTCGAGGTACCGCGTCCCGAATACGGTGGAGGTGCTGATGAGAACGAGCCTGCGGGCCATCTCAGGCTTCGCCCGACCAGCGGCGGATCTTCGGCGTCAACACCACCAGAAGGACGGAGGACGCGAGGAGCGCCACCGCGATGCCGCCATACAGTTGCATCAGCCGACCCGGATCGTCGGCCACGAAGAAGCCCGACAGGAACCCCGCGAGCTTGTTGCCGAGCGAGGTCGCGAAGAACCACAGGCCCATCATCAGACCCACGAACCGGGCGGGGGAAAGTTTCGTGACCGTGCTGAGCCCGACCGGAGAGAGGCACAGCTCGCCGACCACGTCGAAGAAATAGACGCCCACCAGCCACAGCGGAGAGATCTTGCCGCTCGCGGTCAGCGCCGAAGCCGGCACGAGCAGGCAGAAGGCCATCGCGATCGCGAAAAGGCCGAGCGAGAACTTGGCCGGGCTCGAGGGCTGCCGCGTGCCCAGGCGGACCCAGAGCCGCGCGAAAACCGGGGCGAGCAGGATCACGTAGAGCGGGGTCAGGGACTGCAGCCAACTCGCGGGGAACTGGAACCCGAACGCGTTGGTGTCCACCAGCCGCTTGGCGAACAGGTTGAGGCTCGCTCCTTTCTGCTCGTAGGCCGCCCAGAACATGATGGTGAACGCGAAGAGGATGACGATGGCGCCCATCCTTTTCCATTCCTCCTTGGTCAGGAGTTCGGCCTTCCCGGCGGCGGCCGCGGCTCGGGCGGCCACCCGCTCCTCGTCGCCGGGCAGGCGACCGCTTTGCATCATGAAGACCGCGATGCCCACGAGCATGCCGATCCCCGCCGCCCCGAACCCGTAGTGCCAGCTCCGGGCGGGGTCGAGGCCCAGGCCCGAAAGCCACCCCTTGAAGGCCGGGCTCTCGGCCAGCCACCCGCACACCAGCGGCGCCATGAGCGCGCCCACGTTGATGCCCATGTAGAAGATCGAGAAACCGCTGTCGCGGCGGACGTCGCCGGGGCCGTAGAGGCGGCCCACCAGGGCGGAGATGTTCGGTTTGAGCAGGCCGGTGCCGACCGCGATCATGGTGAGGCCCGCGTAGAACGTGGGCATCGAGTGCACGGCGAGGACGAACTGCCCCGCGGCCATGAAGCAGGCGCCGAGCAGTACCGCACGCCGCGGTCCCAGCCAGCGGTCGGCCACGAAGCCGCCGGGCAGGGCCAGCAGGTAGACGGCCATGGTGTAGGTGCCGTAGAGCGAACTGGCCTGCACGGTGTCGAATCCGAGGCCGCCGTCCACGATGGGCGCCACCATGAAGAGGACCAGGATGGCCCGCATGCCGTAGTAGCTGAAGCG
>DAORUA010000528.1:0-2481 GCA_035432945.1 Vicinamibacteria bacterium
CGTGGCCCGGATGTACGAGGGGCTCCTCATGCGCCCGACCGCGCTCCCCGCGTCGCACACCCTCGAGGATGTCTCCGGCCTGCTCGACCGCGCCTGCGGAGCGCTCGCGCGCTGCGGCGGCCCGCGATGCCTCCGCGCCCTGGTCGACCACGGCCTCAAGGCGCAACCCGAACTGGGTGACTGCGCCAAGCGGCTCGCCGAGGGCGTCCACGCCGACTTCTCGAAGCACCCCGAACTCCAGGCCCGGCTCATCGAGGCCCTCAAGGCGGAACTGCCGCGCGGGATGCTGGGCTTCAAGATCCGGAAGGAGACCGGCCGGACGGCGTCCTACGTGCGCGCCCTGTCCGGGACTCCGAGCGCCGAGGTCAAGGCGCTCTTCCAGGAGATCGTGAAGAAGCACGGGGACGAAGAGTTCGGCGCCCTCGCCGCCGAGGCCCTGGAGGACTTCAAGGCCAAGGCGCGTCCGGAGGAGACCGCCGCCTCGACCTTCTCGGGAGACCTCAACTTCTTCGGCCTTCCCATGCTCCTGCAGACCCTGGCCCAGGGCGCCATGAGCGGCCTCCTGACGCTCATCGATCGGGAGGGCGAACCACGCGCGAAGCTGTGGCTGGTCGAAGGACGACTGCACCATGCCTCCTTCGGCGCGTTGACCGGGGAGCATGCGATCTACGAACTGCTGATCCGGCCCTTCCCCGGCACCTTCGCATTCGTGCATCGCGACGACCCGCCGAAGGACGGCGCCCTCATCCCCGCTCGCGACCTGACCGGCCTCGTCTTCGAGGGCGTCCGCCGGCATGACGAGTGGAAGCGGGCCGCCGCCCTCGTCAAGGACGACGCGCGCCTCACCCCCACCGGAAATCCTCGGACGGCGATCAGCACCGATCAGCCGGCCGAGCGCGTCGACGCGGTCTGGGCCCTGGCCGCAAGCGGCGCCCCCTGTCGTGACTGCGAGGCCGCGTTCGCGGTCGACTCGTTCTGCGTGCGCACCCTCCTCGCCTCCTGGGTGGAGACCGACGCGCTGCGGCTGGCCTGACTCACACAAGAGGGCGCATGACCATTTCACACTTCCTGGCCGGGACCGGCCTGTCCCTGATTCTCGCCGCCTCGCAGACCCGGGCGCCTGAGCCTCCGGCGCCCCGCCTGTGGACGGACGTCACCGCGGAGACCATCGGCGAGACCGCGCAGTGGACCAACAAGGTCGAAATCGCCGACATCAGCGGCGACGGGCGCCCCGATCTGCTCTTCGCGAACGGCGGGAAGTACTCCGAGGCCGGCGAGCCGGAACCGAACCTGGCCTTCATCAATAACGGCCCTGGCCGCCGCTTCGACAACCGGACGGAGGCGGTGTTCGGCTCCACCCCCGACCTCGCCCGGGTCATCAAGGCGCGGGACCTCAGTGGCGACGGCATCGTCGACATCGTGGTGGGAACCACGTTCCAGACCCAGAGCCGGCTCTACCTCGGCACGGGCGGGGGCGCCTTTCGCGAGGCCACCGCCGCCCACCTCCCGGCGATGCCGCTCAGTGTCGGCGACCTCGAACCCGGGGACGCGGACGGCGATGGCGACCTCGATCTGGTCCTCGCCGACTGGGGCCCCGGGAACAACATGACCAACGCCGGAGGGCGCACCCGTCTCTGGCTCAATGACGGAACGGGACACTTCACCGATGCCACGGACGAGCGGATGCCCGCGACCCTCATTCGGTTCTCGTGGGACCTCGAGTTCGTGGACGTGGACAACGACGCGGATCTCGACCTCGCGGTGTCCTGCAAGCGCTGCGGCGGCGGGAGCCTGTTCAAGAACGACGGCGCGGGGAAGTTCACCGAGGATCCCCGCGGCCTGCCCCCGTACACCAACAACTACGAGTACGAGCCGATGGACCTCGATGGGGACGGATTCCTGGATCTCGTCACCCTCAACGACGGGGAGATCCTGCGCGAGGACAGCTCGGATCGCCGGGAGCACGTCCTGAGGAACGACGGCAAGGGCCGGTTCAAGGACGCCACCGCGGCGTGGTGGACCGATGCCGCCAACGTGGGCGAAGACGACAACATGGTCGCCTTCCTCGACTACGACTCCGACGGCGATGCGGACTTCGTCATCGGCTCGCTGAGCGGCCCCGATCGGCTCCTCACCAACGACGGCAAGGGCCGTCTGAGCCTGGCCCGCGATGTCTTCGACGGACCGGACACCCCGGGAACCCTCGGGCTGGCCCTCGCCGATCTCGACGGCGACGGCCGCATGGACGCGGTGCAGGCCCAGGGCGAGCATCCCACCGCGGTGCAGGAGCGGGTCTATTTCGGACGAGGCCTCGCAAAGGACACTTCCCCCCCTTCGATCACCATGGTGTCGATCTCACCCCCGAAAGCCGCGGGCCCCGGACCGACCGTGCGCGCGCGGGTCCACGACGGCAAGAGCCCAAGCCTCGCCACCGAATGGCGGAGCGTCACCGTCGAGTGGACGGAGGGAGGCCGCGAGCTG
>DAORUA010000529.1:0-2478 GCA_035432945.1 Vicinamibacteria bacterium
CCAGCGTCTTCCCCGGCTTCGCGTACTCCTTCAGGATGAAGAGCATCACGTCCTTCGCGGTCACCCCGGGACGGAGCGCGCCGGTCAGTTCGAAACGGATCGAACCGGGAGTCTCGATGAAGGTGAGCCCGGAGTAGACGAGAGCCGCGTACTCGGTGGCGCCGACCCCGTAGGCCAGCGAATTGAGCGAGCCGCCCATGCAGGTGTGCGAGTCGGTGGCCTGGATGAAGTCCCCGGGCTCGATCATCTTCTCGCGGGCCACGGTGTGGCAGATCCCCGGGGAAACCCCGTCCTTCGCGAGGAACGCGCGCACTCCCGTCGCCTCCTGGAAGGCGCGCTGCCGCTCGCTCTGCTCGATGAGTTTCGGGCGGAACTTCGCGTAGGTCGGCATGTCCTGGGCGTAGAGCATGTGGTCCTCGAACACCGCGAACTTCGAAGGGTTCTTGAGCCGGTAGCCCTCGCCGTACTCCTCGGTCAGGAAGTAATGGACCTGCGCGGAGGTGAAGTCGTGAGAGAAGCCGCCGTCGACATTCACCGCCACCGCGTCGCCGGGCTTGATCGCCGCGGGCCGGCCCGGGGTCGCGATGCGCGAGAGCAGGATCTTCTCCGCGATGGTCATGGGCCGCGCGGAGGTCGTGGGCACGGGAAGCTGCGCTTCGCCCTTCGCCACCGCGCGGGTGAAGGCAAAGAGGCCGCCCGCCTGGATGATCATGCGGGTTACCGGATCGCGGCCGGTCATGAACGCCTCGAGGGGCACCTCTTCGCCGGCCTGCAGTTTCAGGAGCACGTCGTGCCCCGCCATCAGCACGCCGGAGTTGATGTTGTTCCGGGCGTGGATCGGCGCGAAACCGTCCGCGATGGCGATGCGGATGCCCGCGTACTTCTCCGCCTGCACCGCCTGCTCGCGCGAGGAGCCCACGCCCTTCCGCTTTCCCGAAACGATCACCTCGAAGTTGCCGTCGATGAGTGCGTTGTCCCCGAAGAGGCGCTCGCCGTTCACGGTGATGCCGGCGTAGGCGCTCCGCGCGAGGGCGTCGGGGCGATAGTCGAAACAGGCCCACGCGGGAGCCATGGCGTCGGTGTTGATGTCGTCCATCAGGTCGTCGACCCTGAGGTCTTTCATCTGCAGATCCAGTTCGCCCCGAAGCTGGCGGCGCACGGTCTCGGGGTCCCTGGTGAGGAACAGAATCCGCTTCCCCGGGGTCAAGCGGACGGTCGTATCAGCCATGCGGGGATGCTACTTGAGCCCTGGCAGGGTGCTGAAGAGGCCCTTCTACGGCCGTCATCCCGGCCCCGGCTTTCGCCGGGACAGGCTCCAGCCGGGATCCACTCGGCCTGTTCAGTGTTGATCAAGTGGATTCCGGCTGGAGCCTGTCCCGGCGAAAGCCGGGGCCGGAATGACGGGATGAGTCTTTCAGCAGCCTGCTAAATAACGATGGGGCCGACGAAATACTGCTCGAACAGTTCACGCGACTTCCGGGCGCCGTCCTCGGAGAGGTGAACCGACTTCGCCTTCCCCACCGGGTTCCCGATCCAGCCCTTTTCATGGAGCCTCTTCAGCACCTCCCAGGAGTGCCCTTTCCAGGAGCGGACCTCGCCGTGACCTTCCTGGAAGGTCGTGAGGTGCATCAGCGCGAGGGTCATCTCTTCGACCTTGTCCCAGTCGACGGGTCGTCCCAGTTCATTCATCGGAGTTCCTCCCCGAACATCTTTGGATCGTAGGCGGCGATCCGGCCCATCACCGCGGACGCGGCCACGGTCAGCGGCGAGGCGAGATACAACGCCCCCGGGCCGGAGCGATTCTGGTAATTGCGATTGATGGCGGAGACCGTGACCTGCTGCTTGTTCTCCGAGATCCCGGGGCCGCACCCGATGCAGGCGCCGCAACCGGGCTTGATCACCTTCACTCCCGTCTTCGCGAAGACCTCGAGATAACCCTTCGCGGTGGCGTAGGCCTCGACCGACTCCGAGCCGAACTGGATGAAGAAGCTCACGTTCTCCGCCACCCGCCTCCCCGCGGCCAGGGCCCGGGTCATCACCCGGGCGTACATGTCGAGATCCTCTTCCTTCCCCGCCGTGCACGAGCCGCCGTAGGCGATGTCGATGCGGACGTCGCCGATCTCCCGGATCAGCGTGCCGTTCGTCGGGTCGGACGAGATTCCCTTCGCCGCGTCGCCCGGGGTGGCCACCATGGGCTCGATGGTCGAGAGGTCCACGGTGTGCACGCCGCCCGTGTATTCGGCGCCCTGGTCCGGGGCCACGAGTTGAGACCGCAGCCGAGAGGCATCAGCGCCGGGACGATGCGCCACGATCCAGTCCACGGTCGAGGCGTCGCCTTCGAAGATGCCGGCCTTGGCCGCGCACTCCGTCGCCATGTTGGCCATGGTCGCGCGCTCGTCGGGCGAGAGTGCGGCAAGGCCCGGGCCGCCGAACTCCATCACGAGATCGAGAGTCTTCCCCGGCTTCGCGTACTCCTTC
>DAORUA010000530.1:0-2470 GCA_035432945.1 Vicinamibacteria bacterium
GGAGCCGTCCTGCTGAAGGGACGTGGGAAACCGAATGTCACGGACAACGACGTTTGTAATCTTCACTGGTTGACACCACTCGCAAGGAAACCACCGTCGACGGTGAGAACTTCGCCATTCACGAAACTCAAGCCCTCGGACGCGAGGAAGACGCAGGCGGGGGCCAGTTCCTCGACCCGGCCGAAGCGCTTCAGCGGCGTGCGCATGAGGAACTCCTGGCCGCGGCCCGACTCATCGAGAATCCTGGTGTTGAGCGCGGTCCGGAAGACGCCGGGGGCGATCGCGTTCACGTTGACCCCGCGCGGCCCCCATTCGACGGCGAGAGCGCGAGTGAGCCCCGCCACCCCCGCCTTGCTCGCGGTGTACGCGGCCACCTCGTGGAGGCCGATGAAGGAGGCGAGGGAGGCGATGTTGACGATGCGGCCGTAGCCCTTCTCGATCATGGCCCGGCCGAAGACCTGGCACGCCCGGAAGGTGCCGGTGAGATTGGTGGAGAGGATCGAATCCCACTCCTCGTCGGAGACGTCGAGGCTCGGCGTGCGCCTGGTGATTCCCGCGCAGTTCACGAGGATGTCGACCTTCGAGAAGGCGGCGAGGGTCGCGTCGAGCGCTCCCTGGAGCGCCTTGCGGTCGAGCGCGTCGGCGGTGATTCGCAGGCTCCTCCGACCCAGGGACTCCACCGACTTCGCGGCCTGGTCCACCATGTCCGCGCGCCGCGAGATGGGAACCACATCCGCCCCGGCCGAGGCCAGGCCCTGGGTGAGGGCGAGGCCGATGCCCGAGGTGCCTCCCACGACCACCGCCACTCTCCCCGTCAGTTCCAGCTCTTTCATCGAGGACCTACCTGTTGTTTCCGCGCTTCGACGGCCGCGCTTCTTCTTCCGAGGCCTGGGCCTGCCGGGCGAGGACGAGGTGCAGCCCCATCTCGTCGCGCGCCTTCTCCGCGTCCCCGGCCTTGATGGCCCGATAGATCCGCCGGTGCATCTCCGCGGACTCCTTGAGATCGTGCGCGCGCTCGACCGTGAGCTTGCGCGTCTCGTAGACCAGGCCGGAGATGGTATCGATCAGCGTGGCCAGGACGGGATTTCCCGACGCGGCCGCCACCGCCTTGTGGAACTGGACGTCGTGGATCAGGAACTCCTGCGGATCGTCGAGGGACGCGAACATGGCCGCCACCTCGTCGGCGAGCGCGGTGATGCGTTCCTGGGTCGCGCGCTCGGCCGCGAGCGAAGCCGCGCCGAGTTCGAGGACGCGGCGGGCTTCGAACATCTCATCGCGGGTGAAGCCGTGGAGGGCGGCGAGAAAACTCAGAGGCGCGCCGCCCAGGCGCGGAGGGCCGGAGGCGATGAACGTGCCCGCGCCCTGCCTCGACTGGATCACGCCCAGGGCCTGGAGGGTCTGCAGGCCGGAGCGCAGGGAGGGGCGGCTGACCCCGATCTCCTCGGCCAGATCGCGCTCGGCGGGAAGGCGGTCACCCGACTTCAGGCGGCCGGCCTCGATCTGGCGGCGCACGAAGTCGACGACCTGCCCGGCCGCCGGAACATCGGCGTCGGGCTTGGAGGTCTTAGAGGTCTTACCTTTAGTGGATGGTGGCATTCTTTTGTGCAGGCATCAACCGGCGGAAGGGCGGCCGTCCGCCGCGGCCTCGGGAGGGTTCGTTCCCCGGCGGAATTGTACCGGATATCTACTATATCGGCCTCAGAAATCAACCTCCGGGGAAAAGATTTCTGCCCGGCGCGCCCCGGCGGGTGCAGGAACCGGGGCCCTCGATCCGGCCCAGATGGTCGGACCAATGGGGGTTTTCGAGTTGGCAACCGCTCCCGCCTCAGTCAGAATCGGAATGAACGAGGCCACCATGAAACCGCGAACCCGGCTCGCCCTGCTCGCCCTGATCCTAGCCGTCCCCGCCGCGAGCGGGGAGATGAGACCCGCCGCCCCCGCCCCGCTCATCGTGGATTCGAAGGGCGCGGGGACGTTCCGCACCATCCAGGCCGCGCTCGAATCCCTGCCGGACGACGCCCCGACCACCCGGGTGATCCTGATCCGGGCCGGCCTCTACGCCGAGAAGGTCTACGTCACCAAGCGCCACGTGGCGCTCGTGGGCGAGGACCGTAAGAAGACGCGGATCGTGTTCGCGGAACTGAGGAAGAACTGGCGAAAGGACCATTCCGACGACTGGGGCGCCGCGGTCATCAACATCGGCGACACCGTGACC
The DNA here is from genome assembly GCA_035432945.1 of Vicinamibacteria bacterium. GTDB lineage: Bacteria > Acidobacteriota > Vicinamibacteria > Fen-336 > JAGNNV01 > JAGNNV01. The sequence goes on from DAORUA010000530.1 coordinate 2,216, forward strand.
GACCTCGTCATCGCCAACCTCACCGTGCACAACAACTATGGCTCGCTCCACGGCGACCACGACCACCAGTTCGCGATCCGCAGCGGGGGCGCTTCGACCCGCCTGTCCCTGCTCTCGGTCGACGTCATCGCGGACGGAGGCGACACCCTGAGCCTGTGGAACACCGCCACCGGCATGTACTACCTGGCGGACTCGTACTTCGAGGGCCATGTCGACTACGTCTGCCCGCGCGGCTGGTGCTACGCCACGGACAGC
>DAORUA010000531.1:0-2468 GCA_035432945.1 Vicinamibacteria bacterium
CCGCGCGACCTGGTGACGGCGGTCAAGGAGGTCATGGCGGGGAAGACGTACGACGCCGTGTCCATCGGCTTCCCGGCCGCGGTGGTCAAGGGGCGGATCGCGCACGAGCCGCACAACCTCGGGCCGGGTTGGGTGAAGTTCGACTTCCAGAAGGCGCTCGGGAAGCCGGTGAAGCTGATCAACGACGCGGCCATGCAGGCCCTGGGCAGCTATGAAGGCGGGACCATGCTGTTCCTTGGCCTCGGCACCGGCCTCGGGTCCGCCCTGGTGACCGGAGGCAAGGTGGCGCCGCTGGAACTCGCGCATCTGCCCTACCGGAAGGGCGAGTACGAAGACTACGTGGGCCTGCGCGGCCTCGAGAAGTACGGCAAGAAGAAGTGGCGGGGGAACGTGAAAACGGTGGTGGCCCTGCTCAAGGCCGCGCTGGTCGCGGACTACGTCGTCCTGGGCGGCGGCCAGACGAAGCTGCTCAAGGAACTGCCGCCGGACTGTCGTCGAGGCGACAACGCGAACGCCTTCAAGGGTGGGGAGCGGGTCTGGGCGTAGTCGCGGCTCCAGCCCAATGAAAAGGGCCTGGCGTCGGCCCCGACTCAGCGGGGACGCGAACATGCCAGGCCCGGGTTGGGATCAGTTGGTAGATCCCGGCCGCCCAAGAGGGCGGTCTTTGCTTACGGCCGGTTACCCCTCGGCTCGCGTGCGGCGATCGAGGGGCCAGACAGCTGAGGTGGAGCCTCGTTGGACATGCGGTGTATCGCTTTGAGCGCCTCCCGTATGGTTGAGGTTTCTTACGACCTTGCTACCTCGGTTGCGCCTCACGAACTCCACGCAACCGGCACCCTTAATCTGCTCCTGTCCGGGCCTGCTGTCAAGGGTTTTTTGGTGGTGAAATTTCCGCGCCGTCGCGTCGATTACCGGTAGGGATGGGTCAGCGCGTGATTCGCGGCATCCAGGATCCGCTTCGACGCCGCCGCGATGCCGTCCTTCGCTCCGAACACCGCCGAGCCCGCGACGAGGACGCGCGCGCCCGCGGAGACCACGCGCTCGGCGGTGACCGCGTCGATGCCGCCATCGACCTCGAGTTCACAGTCGGGATTCACGGAGTCGATCAGTTCGCGGATGCGCCGGAGCTTGGGCAGCGTGCTCTCGATGAACTTCTGGCCGCCGAAGCCGGGGTTCACGGTCATCACCAGGATCAGATCGACATCCGCGAGAACCTCCTCGATCAGGGTTTCCGAGGTGGCGGGATTCACGGCCACGCCCACTCGCTTGCCCAGCTCCTTGATCTGGTGGATGGTCCGATGCAGGTGGCGCGCGCCCTCGGGATGGACGATGAGGGTGTCGGCGCCGGCCGCCGCGAACTCCGGGGCGTAGGCGTCCGGATCCTCGATCATGAGATGGCATTCGAGGGGCAGCCGGGTGACGTTGCGCAGGGAGCGCACCACCACCGGTCCGATCGTGAGGTTGGGAACGAAGTGGCCGTCCATCACGTCGATGTGCACGCGGTCGGCGCCCGCGGCCTCCGCCTCGGCGGCGGCGGCGCCGAGGCGCGCGAAGTCCGCGGAGAGGATCGAGGGCGCGAGTTTGATCGTGGGGGTCATGAGCGGCTCCGCGAGGGTGACGGGTCTTCGGGTTTCAGGGTGAGGTTCGCGGCGGCCGCGCGATCGATCAGCCAGAGGAGATCGCCGTCGGCCGCGGCGATGAGCTGCGCCGGGAAGCGATGGGGATCGCTCGGACCTTCGAGCACCGCGGAGAGGGACGCGGCCTTGTCGCCGCCTTCGACCGTGAACATCACGCAGCGCGCCGCGTTCAGGAGGGGAACGGTCATGGTCAGGCGCCGCGTGGCCTTCTCGGGCACGTCGTTCGCGACCACCCATGCGCGGCTTTCGTCGAGTGCCAGGGTCCCCGGAAACAGGGACGCGGTGTGGCCGTCCTCGCCCAGCCCGAGCATCACGAGGTCGAACCGCGGAAGCCCGGACTCGACGGTGAGGTCGAATGATTCGGCCAGCGTGGCCTCGTACTCCGTGGCCGCGGTGTCGAGATCGGCTCTCTCGCCCTCCATGCGATGGATCTGCGCCTCCGGGATCTTCACCCGGCTCAGGAGGGTCTCCAACGCGTTGCCGTAGTTCGAGTCCGGATGATCGGGCGGCGCCGCGCGCTCGTCGCCGAAGAAGATGTGCGTGGCCTCCCAGTCCACCTGGTTCGAGAGGGAGGGATCGGCGAGAAGCTCGTGCGTCCTTCGCGGGGTCGAGCCGCCCGCGAGGGCTACCTTGAAAGCGCCCGAGGCTTCGATGGCAGACCGGGCGCGGCGCACGAACTCGCGCGCCGCGTACTGCGCCACCGCCTCGGCGTCATCGAAACCCAGGATCACGCGAGGCATCGGGGGCTAGGCGAGCCCCGCCTTGTAGAGGGCGACGAGCTTCGCCCACGCGCGCTCGGCGTCCGCCTTGTTGTAGATGGGGTCCTTGCCC
>DAORUA010000532.1:0-2463 GCA_035432945.1 Vicinamibacteria bacterium
TTCTTTTCTCCTTGTCCAAGGCCTCAGGTCACGATCCGATAGAGCATCCAGGTCATTCCGGACCTCTCGCGGCGCGCCTCGAGTTGAGCGAGGCGCAGGGCCGCCGCGGGGGTCTCACCGGCGGCGAGGCGCCGGTGGAAGGCCACCAGCAGTCTTCGCGACGCGGCGTCTTCGACATCCCCGGTGCTCGCCAGAACGGGGGCGGAGGTCGCCGATTGGATCGACCTGAGAACTCCGAAACTCGCTCCGCCGAAGCGCGCGTGCTGGTTCCCCGTCCGGCATGCCGAAAGGACGACGAGCCGGACCCCTTTGAGGGAATCCCAGCCCGGGTCGCGGGCACGCCAGGTTCCCGGATCCGATCCGTCCGCCGAGAGCAGGAGGAATGACTCGCCGGGCTCTCTCTCGTTGCTGACGGCGTGCGCGGCCACGTGGACCACCTCGAACCGCGGCGCCCACCGCTGGACCGCGGAACGGGTGGCCTCATCGCCCACCAGGACGCGGCTCGTCGGATACAGGGCCGCGACACCCCGCGCCTCGGATGCGCTCTCGGGCAGCGCCGCGAGGTCGGGAAACCGCGACGGGTCGCGGAGGGGATTGCCCACGGTGAGAATGGACCGGGGCCTCGACCAGGGCTGCCTCGGACGCGTCAGTTCGAACAGGGACGACGCGAAGACGATCTCGAAGCGGACGGCCAGGGGTTCCTCGCCCGCCCCGGCGGCGAGGCCGGCGAACGGCACCTGCCAGAGTTCGCGATCCGGGACTATGACGATCCTGCGGGCGGAACCGAGCGCGGGCAGAACCGGCGCCACCAGGGCTCGATGAAGCTCCGCGATGGACCGGGCGGCCAGGCCTTCGCTTTCCACGTCGATCGAGGCGCTCAGCCGCTGGATCAGCCCGCGCAAGGGAACGCGGCCGAGGGGCAGGGCAAGTTGGCGAACTCCGTCGGCGGTCACGACGTCGACCATGACCCGGTCCCTCAGCATCCAGAAGCTCACGAGCGCTTCGTCCCGGGAAAGGTCCTGCCTCAAGCGGGCGAGCGCGGGCGCCACTCGCTGGTCGGGGTTTCTCAGTTGCTCGACGAGAGTGAGCGCTTGTTCCGGACGGGCCGTGCTCGAGAGCAGGTCCACCAGATCGTCGGCCGGCCGCTCGGCCTCTTCGAACTCCTTGATCCTCTCGAACTCGCCCAGCGTCCTTGCCCTCTGGGCCAGGTGGATGCTCAGCGCCTCGCGGAGCGCGCGTTCGCCGAGGTCGGGCCGTCCCTCCGCGCGCCGTTTCTCGCCGAGCAGGGTGAGGGCCCTCTGAAGATAGGTCTGATTCTTCCGCTCCCGCAACCGAAGGACGAGGTTCTCGGCGTCCGCGGAGGCGGCCGGTTCAGCGAGGAGGCTCGCTTCGAGAGCGGCGAGGTCGTGAACGATCTCCATCTCCGAACGGATCTCGCGATCATCGATCTGCCCGAGCGAGCGGGCGGAGGACTCGAGCGAGCGAGCGAGGGCGGCCCCTTCGTTCAACTCCGCGGCCAGTTCAATCACGCCCATCGCCGCGTTCACCCGCAATACCGGCCCTCCCCGGCCGATGCCCCTCTCCGCGCTCCGGCGGATTTCGAGGGCGGCCACGGCCAGCCCTTTCGCACGGAGGTCATCGGTCAGGGTTTCGATGACGGAGAACGTCCGGAGCGGAGTGTCCTCGAGACTGAGGGAGGACAGGATGGACGCGAGAACCCGGGCCGCCTCCGTCTCGCGCCCCAGCCGATTGAGGGAGGGCCACAACTGGCTTCCCATCTGACGGGCGGGGTCCGCCTGCCGGGCGTCGGTCAGGATGGCGAGCGCCTCCTGCTGATCGAGAAGGGCCTGCCAGCCGTCCGCGGCCACGAAGCTGTGACACAGGGCCCGCATCCAGTGAGCCCTCGCCCGGAGGAGCGGGTACCGGCCCCGATGGCTTGCGATCAGGCGGCCGTAACGGCCGATCAATCCGTCGCGGCGCCCGTGAAAGAAGTCGACGAGCGCGGTCTGCAATTCGCCCTGGGCCGCATAAGGGCTTCCCTTCCGCCTGAAGACCTCGGCCGCACGGAGCACGCCTGGCGACCCCGCATCCACCCGGCGCTCGTCCAACGCCTGGGAGGCGCTCGCGAACTCGACATGCGCGGCCGCGAGTTCCCGGTCGCCCCGCTCCATCGCCATCAGCGCTTCCCGGTCCATGGCGTCGCGGTCCGTCCCCTCCGCGACCTGGTTCAATTCGCGGGCGAGGGCGAAACTCGGCCCCGCGGGTCGACCTTCGACGAGGTCACGCGCCGCCTGGGGAAGAGCCTCCCGTCGCAGGATCTCCCGCGCGAGGTCCGGGCGGCGCACGGCGATGGCCCTCACGGAGTCCATGCGGCCGGCCGCCCAGGCCTCGAAGATGAGCGGCCTCTCGCGGGCCGCGCGGTCGTTCTCCGCTTCCCTCAGAGCTGCGGCGGATCGGGCCAGG